>NZ_JAFCTX010000012.1:0-122837 GCF_049896245.1 Cypionkella sp. TWP1-2-1b2
AACGTACCAAGCCCTCTGGACCGCCGTCGGTGCAGTCTGCGATCTATTCCATAGCCAGGAATGCAGAAACTACTTCAAAGCCGCAGGATATGGTCCCGATTGAAGGTGACTTGCTCTAGGCTGCCGCGACTATCATGACAATTGCACCGACAATTTGCATGCAGCCCTCGGACAAATGGGTCTGCTCGCGACCGACTGCCCTGCGCCTTTGAACTTGTGGATGAACATCCCGGTCGGCCCCGATGGCAAGATCGTCTGGGGAGAGCCACTCAGCAAGCCGGGAGATTGTGTAATCCTGCGCGCCGTGATGGATTGCATCGTCGTCATGTCGACCTGCCCGCAGGACATGATCCCCATCAACGGAGCCGCCTGTCAGCCGACCGAGGTTCACTATCGACTGTTGGACTGACCGAATGAAAAACTAAGGTCGGATCATGCTGACCCGCGCACCGTTGCCTTTCATCGGCGGCGACACTCAATCCCAGCCTCTTGCCCATAGCCCCGGCAGGGCACCAGAACCGAATGCGCATGCCATGGGCGGCTAGGCTTTGGTGGCGCAAGCCGCCAACCTGCGCGTGAAGCGGCTTGCCGTGTTGCTGGCCTTCAACATCCGACAGCGCCATGTCGAACCCAGTCTAGGCTATGCTGGGCAACCCAACTTCGCCATGGGCCCTGATGCCCGAGCACAACGACACCGACATGCTTTATGAGAATTTACCCCTCAGCTCGCAGCAGCGGGCGAAACCTTCGTTAATCAACACCTTGGTGGCCTTGGCGGCTTCCGACCCCAGCATGACACCCTCGCCCTACCCATTCCATTCTCCGCCCGGCGTAGTGATACGCACCCGCGAGGTGAATTTCTGCCCGCCGAAGTCGTTGCTTTCGTTATCGGCAACAACATACCTGCGGATGTCGTTGGTGCGCATGGCGGGGCTGGCTTTGGATCAGCCTTTGCGGGTAACAAAGCGGGTTTCGAGATAGGCTTCGATGGCTTCAGAGCCGCCCTCGGTGCCATAGCCCGAGTCTTTGATGCCGCCGAACGGCACCTCGGCCAAGGCAAGCCCCAGATGGTTGAGCGACAACATGCCCACCTCAACCTCATTGCCCAGCCGCGTGGCGGTTTCGCCGCTACGGGTGAAGGCATAGGCCGAAAGTCCAAAGGGTAGCCGGTTGGCCTCAGCGATGATCGCGTCCATATTGGCGTAGCGGTTGATCACCGCGACAGGGCCGAAGGGTTCCTCGTTCATGATCCGCGCAGTGACGGGCACGTCGGCCAGAACGGTGGGTTCAAAGAACCAACCTTCATTACCAATGCGCCGCCCGCCGGTCATCAATTTAGCCCCCTGTTCCACTGCATCAGCCACAAGCGCCTCAAGCGCGGGAATGCGGCGATCATTGGCCAGAGGACCCATCTGGGTTTGCGGATCCATGCCGTTTCCAACCACCACGGCCTTAGCACCTTGTGTAAAGCGGTCAATAAACGTATCGGCCAAAGCGTTTTCGACCAGATAGCGGGTAGGCGAGACGCAGACTTGCCCAGCATTTCGGAATTTGTGAGCGACCATGAGATCCAGCGTCAGATCCAGATCGGCATCTGCGGCGACGATCACCGGGGCGTGGCCGCCAAGTTCCATAGTCGAGCGTTTCATGTGCAGCGACGCCAACGCTGCAAGCTGTTTACCGACCGGAGTTGATCCCGTAAAGCTGATCTTGCGGATCACCGGATGCGGGATGAGATAGGCGGAAATCACGGACGGCACACCGTAGACGAGGCTCACTACCCCTGCAGGAATACCAGCATCGGCAAAGGCGCGGACCAGTTCGGCGGGCGAAGCTGGAGTTTCTTCGGGTGCTTTGACGATGATCGAGCAGCCTGCGGCGATAGCGCCAGACAGCTTGCGGACCACCTGATTGATCGGGAAGTTCCATGGTGTGAAGGCGGCAACCGGGCCTACCGGCAGCTTCAGCGTCATCTGTAAGACACCGGGCGTGCGGGCTGGGATGATTTGTCCATAGGTTCGCTGCGCTTCTCCGGCGAACCAGTCGATGATGTCGGCACCGGCAAGTGTTTCCATCCGCGATTGGACAAGCGGCTTGCCCTGTTCCAGCGTCATAATCTCGGCGATCGTATCGCTGCGTTGGCGGATCAGATCAGCGGCGCGGCGCATCAGTCGGGCGCGCTCGTAGGCTGAGGTATTTCGCCAGATTTGAAAGCCCTTTTTCGCGGCTGCCAGCGCTGTATCGAGATCGGACTTTTCTGCCCATGCAACGGTGCCGATTTCCAAACCAGTCGCGGGGTTCAGAACCGGGATGGTCTTACCACGGTCGGCTGCGCGCCAAGTGCCATCAATGAAAAGCTGGGTGCTGGGATAGGTCATTGGGTCATTCCAATTTTGGGATTTTTTTTGTGGGGGGGCGGCCGTGCAGAAACATCGGCCCACCCAAGCGGCGCGGAAAGCCATAGCCATACACTTCGACCAGATCTATGTCAGCGGCGCTGCGGGCGACGCCTTCAGACAAGATCGCTTGACCTTCCACCGCCATCGCCGCGATCAGGCGGGTGGTGATCTGAACTGCTTGCATTTCGACCGCAGGGCCCAGCAGGGGTGCGATCAGCCGAGCGGTCTCGGCAGAGGGCTGCGGTTTGCGATCGCCGAGGTGGTAGTCATACCAGCCACCGCCGGTTTTCTGCCCCTTGCGCCCAGCCCGCACCAGAATGTCGCCAGGGGTTTCCGGCACATTTTCACCAAGGGCACGGGCGGCTTCGCGCATCATGTAAGAAATATCGAGGCCCGCCAGATCCTGCATCTCGAACGGCCCCATCGCATAGCCAAGTTCACGCATCGCAGCATCAATCTGTACGAAACTGACACCGCCACGCAGCATGGCTTCGGCCTCGCCGCGGTAACGGCGCAGGATACGGTTGCCGATGAAGCCATCGCATATGCCCGAGCGGACCGGCACTTTCCCAAGCCGACGGGCAAGATCAAAACTGGCTGCAAGCACTTCAGGCGCGGTTTCGGGGATTGGCACGATCTCGAGCAGTTTCATCACATGCGCCGGGCTGAAGAAATGCAGCCCGATGAAGCGCGCAGGGTTGGGCAAGCCAGCCGCAATCTCAGAAGGGTTAAGATACGAAGTGTTGGTAGCCAAAATTGCATCGGTGCGGCAGACTTGCGCCAGTTCGGCAAAGACCGCGCGTTTGGTGGTGATATCCTCAAACACTGCCTCGATCACCAAATCGCAAACGGCAAGGTCTGCGTAACCGACCGCAGGCACGACGCCCGCCATGCGCGCGGCGGCCGCCTCGGGGGTCAGATTGCCTTTGCGCGTTGCGGCGTCAAAGATGTTGGCTAGGGTTTTCACACCACGCGCGAGGCTTTCCGCATCGCGTTCGACCAACACCACCGGTAGACCCGCATTGCGCAGCGCAGCGGCGATGCCCGCGCCCATGGTACCACCGCCGATGACAGCGGTAGTAGTGATCGGGCGCGGTACGATGCCCTTCAGATCGGCGGGGCGAGGAGCTGCGCGCTCGGCGAAGAACAGATAGCGCAAGGCCGCCGATTCCTCTGTGGCGCGCAGCCGCAGAAAGGTGGCTCGCTCGAGGGTTATGCCTTGGGCAAAGCCATGTTCGGCACCAAAGCGCAGGGCGGCAAGTGCCAAAAGTGGCGCAGCTGTGCCTTTGGATTTGGCTCCGATGCGGGTTTCGGCGGCCTGCCAGAACGCGCTATCGACGGTGGCAAGGCTGCGGTTGGCTGCAGTCAGCGGCAGGGGTTTGGTTGCGGCGCTTTCGGCAAAGGCGATGGCTTCGGCCAGCAGATTGCTGCTCACCACCCGTTCAACCAAACCAAGCTGGACTGCGCGATGCGCGTTGAGGGTCTGACTTTCAGCAACAACCCCTATCGCCGCCTCAATCCCGACAAGGCGCGGCAGACGTTGAGTGCCGCCCGCCCCGGGTATGATACCAAGGCCCACTTCGGGCAGCGCAAAGTGCGCCTGCGGTCCGGCCAGCCGATAGTGGCATCCTAATATCAGCTCTAGCCCGCCGCCCAGTGCCACGCCTTGCACCGCAGCCACCCAAGGTTTGCGGGCGGTCTCGATGGCCGTGATCACGGCGGGAAGTGAGGGCTCCTCGACCGGGCGATCAAACTCGGTGATGTCGGCACCACCCACAAAGACGCTCCCTGCCCCGGCCAGCACGATGGCTGTCACCGAAGGGTCAGTATCCAGCCGTGCTGCCGCATCGACCAGTTCTTGCCGCACCGCGTGGTTCATGGCGTTGACCGGCGGATTGTCGATTGTGACAACAACGACGCTGCCGTGATGTTGATAGTGAATCGTCATCTCAAACCTATTTAAACCCGCTCAAGGATCAGGGCGATGCCTTGGCCGACGCCAATACACATGGTGCAAAGGGCATAACGCCCGCCATGATGGTGCAGTTCTGCTGTCGCGGTCAGCGCAAGTCGTGCGCCGCTCATCCCCAAAGGATGACCAAGCGCAATCGCGCCGCCGTTGGGGTTGACTTGCGCCGCATCATCCGCAACTCCCAGCGCACGCAGCACCGCAAGTCCCTGCGCTGCGAAAGCCTCATTCATTTCGATCACATCCATTTGTGAAATGGTCAGCCCAGTTTGTGCCAGTAGCTTTTGCACTGCCGGGACCGGGCCTATGCCCATCACGCGAGGTGCCACCCCTGCCACGGCCATGCCGACCACACGGGCACGCGGGGTCAACCCCTGCCGCGCAGCCATCTCCGCCGAGGCCACAATCAGTGCCGCCGCCCCATCGTTGACACCCGAAGCGTTACCTGCCGTAACGCTCAAATCAGGGCCATTGATGCCTTTCAGATTTGCAAGCTGCACCGCCGTCGTTTCGGGGCGGGGGTGTTCGTCGGTGGCAAGAACCAACGGGTCACCGTGTTTTTGCGGCAGGCTGACCGGGATAATTTCCTGCGCGAAACGGCCCGCTGCCTGTGCTGCGGCCCACCGCTGTTGTGACAGCAAGGCAAACGCATCTTGATCCGCGCGGGTGATCCCGTAGTCTGCGGCAACGTTATCGGCGGTTTCCGGCATGGAATCTGTGCCGTAGCCGCGTTGCATTTTCGGATTGACGAAACGCCAGCCGATCGTGGTGTCGTAAACCGCGTTCGAGCGTGAGAACGCGGCCTCGGCCTTGGGCGTCACAAACGGCGCGCGCGACATGCTTTCAACACCACCAGCAACCATCAGATGACACTCGCCCGCCCGAATGGCGCGCGCCGCAGTACCGACAGCATCCAGACCCGAACCGCACAACCGGTTCACCGTGACGCCCGGCGCGCTGATCGGCAGGCCCGCCAGCAGCACTGCCATCCGCGCGACATTGCGGTTATCCTCCCCTGCCTGATTGGCGCAGCCATAGATCACGTCATCAAGCATCCCCCAATCCAACCCCGGATTGCGCGCAGCAAGCGCCGCCAACGGCAGCGCCGCCAGATCATCTGTGCGGATCGCGGAAAGACCCCCACCATAACGGCCAATCGGGGTGCGAATAGCATCGCAGATAAAGGCATCCGTCATGCGCTTGCTCCGGCTGTCAGGGCTTCATGGACCGAGTGGGGCGCACCAGCGTTTTCTGGATCGTTGATCGGTGCATCGAAGGCGCAAGACACTACGCCCGACCGGATCAGGCTCTCAACCCGAGCTGCATCATAGCCAAGCACATCAGAGAGAACCGCACGGGTATCTTCGCCCAAAAGCGGCGGCGCCTTGGGGATATGGTCTTGTTGCGCCACCAAACCATGCGCCGGGCGGATCAACGCGACCGGGCCGAGCGTTGGGTGATCTAACCGTTGGATCACACCGCGCTCGGTTACGCTTGGACTTTCCAGCGCCTCAGCCACGGTTTTGACCCGGCCTGCCGGAACGCTGGCCCGATTGCAAGCTGCCAACCAGTCGTCGCAAGTGCGGTGACGGATGATCTCGGCAATGATTGGCAACAGCTCATCACGATGCAGCGCGCGCTGATGCGAATTGACAAAGCGCGGGTCAGATCCAAGTTCTGGCCGGCTGATCACCTGTTCGCAGAAATCGACGAACATACGATCGTTGCCCACGGCAAGCGCGAAGATGCCGTCTTGCGTGTCGAAAATCTGATAAGGCACCACGGTGGGATGCGCATTGCCATAGCGAACCGGCTCGACACCCGCGTTCAGGTAGCCCGTGCCAACATTGATAAGCATGTTCAGCGCCGAATCTAGCAAGGCCACATCAATGTATTGCCCCAGTCCGGTATCGCGGCGTTCATACAGCGCAGCCAGAATGGACTGGGTTGCAATCATCCCCGCCACAACATCGGTGAAGGCCACGCCCAGCCGGTTTGGCGGGCCATCCTTTTCGCCAGTGATCGACATCAGCCCGCTTTCGGCCTGCATGATAAAGTCATAGCCTGGACGGTCACGTTCCGGTCCGATCTGGCCATATCCCGAGATTGAGCAATAGATGATGCTAGGGTTGAACTTGCGGATCGCCTCATAGCCCACACCCAGACGGTCCACAGTACCAGCACGGAAATTCTCGACAAGGATGTCGGCTTTCGCGGCCAGATCGAGCACAATCTGCCGTCCTTCAGGGGCCTTCATGTCCAATGCAAGACTGTGCTTGCCACGGTTGGCGCACAGGTAATAGGTACTGACGCCCTTGTAATTCGGCACCGACCAAGCACGCGTGTCATCGCCGCCGTGAATGTTCTCGATCTTCCAGACTTCGGCCCCGAGATCGCCAAGGCTCATTGTGGCCCAAGGCCCGGCGAGCACACGGGTCAGATCCAGCACTTTCAGTCCGGAAAGCGGCAATTTGTTCGTGGTCATTGATGAGACTCCTGCACGGCGACGGGCCCAGACAGTCCCGTTTCGACGGCCTTCGGGTAATGGCAGGCAACGGCATGGTCAGGCCCAAGCAATGCCAGCGGCGGTTCCATTTCGGCGCATTTGGGCTGCGCCACCGGGCAGCGTGTACGAAACCGACAGCCCGAGGGCGGATTCATCGGGCTGGGGACGTCGCCTTTAAGCACCATGCGAGCGCGGCTGCGTTCGCGCGCAGGGTCCGCCAGCGGCACCGCCGACATCAGCGCCTGCGTGTAGGGGTGCATCGGCGCGCGGTAGAGCGAGGATTTCGGCGCGATCTCGACGATCTTGCCCAGATACATCACTGCCACACGATGGGAGATATGCTGAACCACCGAAAGATCATGCGCGATGAACAGATAGGCGGTGCCCATATCACGCTGAATATCTTTCAGCAGGTTCAGGACCCCTGCCTGCACCGAAACATCCAGCGCCGAGACGGGTTCATCCAGTACCAACAGATCAGGCTTCAACGCCAGCGCCCGCGCAATCACCACGCGCTGGCGCTGCCCACCTGACATTTCATGTGCATAACGCTGCCCATGCTCCGGGTTCAGCCGAACTAACTCTAGCATCTCGGCCACGCGGGCCTTGCGCTGGGTAGACGACAGATCACTGATCCGTAGCGGCTCCGCGATATTGTCAGCCACCGTCATACGCGGATGCAGTGAAGCATAGGGGTCTTGAAAAACCATCTGCACATGGCGTCGGCGCAGGCGCATCTCGGTGGGCGACAGCGCGTTCAGATCCTGCCCTCGGAACAGTGTTTGCCCCGAACTGGGTTCAATCAGCCGCAATAGACAGCGGCCCAGAGTGGATTTGCCACAACCGGATTCGCCGACAAGGCCCAGCGTCTCTCCTGCAGGGACATCAAACGACACCCCCGCCACGGCGTTGACATGGCCCACGTCGCGCTCAATCAGAAGTCCGCCCTTGATGGGGAAGCGTTTAACGAGATTACGCACCGAAAGAATGGGTTGAGTGTTTGCCATCAGACACTCCTCTCTGGCAAATCAGTGAAATGGCATGCGGCGATATGGCTAGCGGTGCCGCGCACCGGCGGAGCCAGCTTGCGACAGATATCCTGCGCCATCGTGCAGCGCGGATGGAACGCACAACCGCCGGGGAGTTTGCCAAGTACGGGTGGGGTGCCTTCGATGGAAAACAACCTGTCACGCTTGATCGCCATGTTTGGGATCGAGGCGATAAGCCCGCGGGTATAAGGGTGACTAGGGCGGGCAAAAAGATCATCAACTGAGGCTTGCTCGACTATCTCGCCCGAATAGACCACCGCCACGCGGTCGGCATGGCCCGCCAGAACGCCCAGATCATGGGTGATCAACACAAGTCCAAGGTTCAGCCGCCTTTGCAGATTGGCCAACACCTCCATAATTTGCGCCTGCACAGTTACGTCCAGCGCTGTGGTCGGCTCATCCGCAATCAGCAGATCAGGATCATTGGCGACGGCCATCGCGATCATCACCCGCTGCCGCATCCCACCCGAAAACTCATGCGGATACTGATGCAGGCGGCGATCTGGCTGCGGAATTGCCACCAGTGACAGCAGTTCCTCGGCCCGCTCCATCGCGACTTTCTTCGTCATGTCACGGTTGTGCAGGAGCAACGCCTCGCCAATCTGCCAACCCACAGTCATCACCGGGTTCAGCGACGACAGCGGGTCTTGAAAGATCATCGCAATGCGCGAGCCACGCAGCTTTTGAAGCTCGCGCCGGGGCATGCCCACCAGTTCGCGACCCTTGAACTGCACCGAGCCTGTGACCCGCGCCGTTTCCGCCTGCAAGCCAATAGAGGCCAACATACCCACCGATTTGCCCGAGCCGGATTCGCCGACGATGCCCAGCACCTCACCATGATCGACCGTCAACGAGATGCCACGCACAGCTTCGGAATATTGGCCGCCATGTCCAAATGCCACGCGCAAGTTTTGCACGGAAAACAGCGGCGGATCAGTCATTGCAGCGCTCATTTCGACCTCGGATCGAAATAGTCATGCAAACCATCTCCAATAAAATTGAAGCCAAGCACGATCGACAGAATGGCAAGGCCCGGCCCAAGCGCCACCCACCAAGAATAGAACTGCGACGCCCCATCCGAGATCATTGAGCCCCATTCAGGCGAGGGCGGCATGGCCCCAAGACCGATAAAGCTCAGCGAGGCCGCCAGCAGAATGACCTGCCCCAGATCCATCGTGGCGCTAATCAAAACTGGGGTCCAGCACAGCGGCAGAATGTGTTTGAACAGCACGCGCGCTCCCCCCGCCCCCGCCGCTACGGCTGCTTCGACATGCTCGCGCTCGCGCACTTCAAGCACCTGCGCGCGCATCAGGCGGGCATAAACTGGCCACCATACGATCACCATCGCCACCGCGGCATTGCCCAATCCTGGGCCCAGTGAGGCCGCGACGGCCATTGCCAACAGCATCGGTGGGAACGACAGCGTCACATCGACCAACCGCATGATAGCCGAGCCGACAAAACCGCCAACGTAGCCTGAGATCGCCCCCAAAAGCGCACCCACAGCCACGGCAATCGTCACCACGATCACCGCGATGGGCAGCGAATAACGCGCGCCGTGCAACGTGCGGCTGAGCACATCTCGACCCAGCGCGTCGGTGCCAAGCCAATGCTCCCAGCTTGGCGGTTTCAGGCGGCGACCGACCAACTCCAGCGGGTCATACTGGCTCATGGCCGGGGCTAGAACCGTCGCGGCCAGCCAGAACAGCACTGCAGCGGCACCAATGCCCAGCGGCACGGTCAACCAGCGCGGGCGCTTCGGCATAACAAGCGGAAATGTTGTCATGGCCCTACCCCAACCTGACGCGTGGGTTGGCTATCACATAGGCGATGTCGGTGATCAGGTTCGTCACGAGAAACACCACGCCGCCCACAATCGTCACACCGATAATTGCTGGAAAATCAAGGCCACGGGCGGCGTCGACCGCGTAAGACCCCATGCCGGGCCAAGAAAAAATCGTCTCGGTCAGGATCGCGCCAGTCAACAGATAGGCAAAGGAGTAGCCGATCACCGTCAGCGTCGGCACCAGCGTGTTGCGCAAAGCGTGGCGCACCACGACACGAAACTCGCTTGCCCCCTTGGCCCGTGCGGTCAGGATGAACTCGCGTCCCAACACCTCTAGCATATTGGCGCGCACCAGCCGCGATATGGTGCCTGCCACCGCCCAGCCCAGCACAAACGCAGGCAAAATGAGATGCCAGACCGCATCGATGAACACTTTGAGATCCCCTGCCAGCAGGGCGTCTATCGTCAGCACGCCGGTCACAGACGGAGGCAGTTGTAATCGGGCATCCACCCTGCCGGGACCCGGCAAGACACCCCACTTCACCGAAAACACGTAAAGCAACGCCAAGCCAAGCCAAAACACCGGAACAGACGAACCGAACAGTGCGAAAAACCGGGCAAGGTGGTCGATGAAGCTGTTGCGATAATAGGCGGACAGCGCTCCCAGTGTAATACCCATGGTCGTACCCACCACCATCGCAGCCGTCACCAATTCCATGGTCGCGGGCAGACGATATAGGATATCCTGCGCCACCGGGCGGCGGGTGATGAAAGAGGTCCCCATATCGCCGGTAAGCAGATTCCCCACATAGATCGCATAGCGTTCCGGCAAGCTGCGGTCCAACCCCCATCGGGCCTTCGCCGCGGCAACTGCCTCGGGATCGTTCATCTGCCGGTCCGAAAGTATAGCAGCCAATGGGTCGCCCTTGGTGACTGTCGTCAACAAAAACGCCAGAGTGACGACTCCCAGCACTAAAAATGGCATGGCTATGAGCCGACGCAGGATGTAACGAACCATGCTTTGCTTTCCTGACATGCAGATTGCCGCCTTTTAACGTGACGAGCGGCGCTTCTACGATCCATATTGACAACAGGTTTGCGCAACGTCAACATAAATGAAATTAAATTCCATTTACTGTTGATATTGGCAGAGTGAAGACTGATAGACCTACAAGAGGGCGACGAAGGGAAGAACCTTGCGGAAAAGAACCAAGCCTGTAGACGGCATAACAAATGCAGAATCCGGCAACTCGGCAGCATCGCTGACCCGAGGGCTAGCGATTTTGCGTGCCTTCACCATCGAAGACGCAACGCTGGGAAATCAAGAGCTTATCGAGCGGACGGGCCTGCCAAAGGCCACGATTTCACGTCTGACTTCCACCCTGGTCGGCTTGGGCTATCTGCATTACGATGATGCACTTGGCCGCTACAGCATCGGGCCTGCAACGGTGTCGCTGGGCTATTCGGCGCTCAGCTCGAACGCGGTGATCCATCTTGCGCGACCATTAATGCAAAAGCTTGCGGACGAAACCGGGGCCGCTGTGGCTTTGGGCACCCGCGATGGACTTGAGATGGTTTATCTGGCCAACTGCCGCTCCAACAGCCCTGTGTCTTTGCGGCTGAATGTCGGCTCGCGGCTGCCGATCTGGCGCACGGCGATGGGACTGGCATATTTGGCCGAGATGACACCACATATCCGCATCTCTGTAATGCAAGAGCTGATGCAAAGCGACCCTGATGATGCCGAGCGGATTCAAATATCAGTTCAGGATGCGTTGCAGCAGCGCGAAGCCAGTGGTTTTGTGGCGGGCTTTGGCGTCTGGTTCAGCTATATCAATGCCATTGGCGTCGCCTTCCGGCCCACAGATGGATCGCCCCTGATTGCGCTGACCTGTGGCGGCATCGTCGACATTCTGCCACGCGAGCGCTGCCGTGATGTGGTCGGACCCGCACTTGTGCACCTGACCCAGCGCTTGCGTGCGCAGTTGGCAGGGCATGAAACCCCACAATCTACCGCCCTTTTGCCGTCCAGTTGGAAAACCACAGCGGAATAGGCGCTTATCCAGGAGCCGTCATGCCGACACATGTTATCTATCCGAAGGTCAGTTTGGAAACCTCTGCCGGCAAAGTCTCGCAGTGGCTGGTCGCAGAGGGCGAGATTGTCCGCGCCGGTCAGATCCTGTTCGAGATCGAGAATGACAAGGCCGCGGTCGAGGTCGAGGCCCCCGCCGATGGTGTGATCCGGCATCTGACCCCGGCGAATACAGAGGTGGATGTCGGCGCGCAGGTGGCGATGATCTATGCGACGGGCGAGGCGTTCGCGGATCTCGATGTGAAACCGCAATCCGTTGTTGCAGCGGCTTCAGTGGCAGCGATGACTCTGGCGGCTCCTGTTGAGAATACGCAGCAAGGCCCACGCCCGACGCCATTGGCGCGGCGTATTGCACGCGATCAGAGCATCAGCATTGATGGCCTTGCAGGAACCGGCCCACGCGGGCGTGTGCAGAAGAAAGACGTGCTGGAACATCTGTCGTCGCTGACCCACAATCCCGAAAGCATTGCGCCTGCCCCCCAGCGCCGCGCAAGTGACGCGCTGCACCATGTCTGGCTGCGGCGGGGCAGCGGCGTGCCTCTGGTTTTGCTGCACGGCTTTTCCGGCGATCTGAACAACTGGCGCGGCCTGTTTGCAGGGGCGCGTTTTGACGGGCCGGTATTGGCGCTGGATCTGCCCGGCCACGGCCAATCGCCGCTGGATATTCCGGCGGATATGGAGGCGCTTGCGGTGCTGGTCGAACGATCGATCGCAGGTTTGCTCGATGGTGCAATGGTGCTGGCGGGCCATTCCTTTGGAACTGCAGTGGCCACCCGGATCGCGGCGCGCGGCATACTCGATCTGCGCGGCCTTTGTCTGTTCGCGCCTGCGGGCCTTGGCCCCGAGATCAACGCGGATTTCACCGATGGCATCCTGCGCGCCCGCGCACCGGACAGCCTGCGGCCGTGGCTGAACGAATTGGTCCATGACAGCGCGGTGATTTCCGACGCCTTCCTGCGCGTCGTCGTCGAACAGCGGCGCAATCAGCCGCTGACCGATGCGATGCGCGCCTTTGCCAACCGCTTTCTGCCAGACGGCACGCAAAGCCACTCCATCTTGCCGGATCTGTCCCGCATCACCCTGCCCACGCGCGTGGTGTTTGGCCGAAATGACCGCATTCTGCCCTTCGCGCGCACGGCCGACCTTCCCGGCCATGTCGCTTTGCATGCACTTGCCGCCTGCGGGCACATGCCGCATCTGGAACAACCCACGCTGGCACTACGCATCCTGTCAGAGATGCTGCGCAGCGCCTGAAGCTTTGTGGCAGGCGGCGTCAGGCTTTGGGCTGCTTTCCGTAACCCGCGTATCCAGCATGAACCGCCACCAGTTCGGTGGGTGTCAACAGCACTGGCGTTCCAACCGACAGCGCCAACAGATATTGACGCGCCAGCATGTCCAGCTTTTCGGCGCGTGACAGCGCGGTCGCCATATCGGCGGCATGGGTGACAATGCCATGATTCGCCATCAGGCAGCCCGAGTAGGTAGTGCCCATCGTGGCCACCACAGTATCGGCCAGCGCCTGACTGCCAAAGGTGGCATAATCCGTACAGGGAATTTCATTGCCGCCAAAACCCGCAACCATATAGTGAAACGCCGGGATCGGCGCGCGCAGACAGGAAAGTGCGACGCAGGGGTCGGGATGGGCATGTACCACGGCTTGCGCCTTGGTGGCTTTATACAGGTCAAGATGGATCGCCCATTCCGAGGACGGCTTCCAGCGGCCAGACCATTTGCCCGCCATATCCATGTAGACGATCTGCTCGGACTGCATATCATCGGGCGGAACGCCCGTCGGCGTGATCAGCATACCCGCGCCAAAGCGCAGGCTGAGGTTTCCCGCCGTGCCGCTGTTCAGCTTCAGCGCCACCGTGCGCCGCGACGCCGCAACCAAAGCAAGGCGGCTTTCTGCCTCTGTCATGGTCCAGTCTCCTGTTGTCATGGCTGCATCGCGGTGATCGCGCGCAGCAGAATATCATCCGCGCCGAGTTTCCCCGGCTTGAGGTAAAGCGACAGCTTCGGCGCGGTCTCGGTCACACAAAAGCCAGTGCCAAGCGGGCCTTCCGGGAAAACCCGCACCCGCGTGATCCCCAGCGCCGTCACCACCGCGCCAGAGGTTTCGCCCCCCGCCACCACCAGCCGCCGCACGCCCTGCACCACCAGCCCTTTGGCAATGCCGCCCAGCAGATGCTCGGCCCGCTGCGCCGCCCCTGCGGCCCCCAGCACCGCCTGCGCACGGTCAACCCCCGCAGGATCGGTCGCGGTCGAAATCGCAAACGGCTGTGCCCCGATCAGGGGCGCGGCCCAAGCCAGCGCCGCCGCGATCTGATCGGCTGCGGGGCGCGGGTCCAGCAGGTCAAGCGTCAGCACCAGGTGCTGCACCGCGAACACGGCAAGCTGGGCCAGCACCACCGGGCCGACACTGCCTGCAATCACCGCAGCCGGGCCATCGGCATGGCGCAAGGCGGCGGCTGAGATCTTAGGGCTTTGCCCGGCCAGCGCCTTGGCATAGCCTAAAATCAGCGGATCGCTTGCAACCACGACCGCGTCTTCGGACAGCGCCACTGCCGTGCTGACCGCGACATCGCCGTCATCGCTGGTATCCGCCAGCACATGCCGCGACCCGCCCGCCACCAACTCTGCAAACGCCGCCCGCGCAGCAACTTCGCCCTGAAGCAACACCCGGTGCGGCAGCAAGGCGACGGGGCTGCGGGTTTGCCGCGACAAAAAGCGCACCAGATCGGGGTCGCTCATCGGGGTAAGCGGATCATGGCGTTTGATCGAGTCTGACACCAGCCTGCCGCGATAAAACAAATAGCCCTGATGTACCGTCGCATTGAAGGCAGGGTAGCCCGCACTCATCAGCACTCCCGCACCGCCGCGCCGATCTGACAGCAGATCAGCGGCGGGGCCGATGTTGCCATCTTCGGTGGAATCGAACGAAGCGCACGCCTTATAGGCAATCCGCGTGCAGCCCGCAGCCTCCAGCGCCTCGGCCCCGGCCTGCACTTCCGCCATGGCCTCGGCCACCGGTTTCAGCCGCGTGCGGGTGGCAAGGATCAGCACCGCTGCATCCTGCCCCGCCGTTGCGGCTTTGGGATCAAAGATCACTGCCGTTCGGATGCCTGCGGACTCAAGATACCCTGCAACCATCAATGCGCCTGTAAAATCGTCGGCAATGATGCCCAAAACCGCTGTCATGGCTGCCTCCTCAACCCTCAAATGTCCAGGCACCTCAGCGTCGTTCGGCTGTCATCTCGCGCGCGATGATGATTTGCTGGATCTGCGATGTGCCCTCGTAAAGCCGGAACAGCCGCACATCGCGGTAGAAATGCTCTACCGGAGAGTCTTGCATATAGCCCGCGCCACCATGGATTTGCACTGCGCGATCTGCGACGCGACCCACCATTTCCGAACAGAACAGCTTGGTCGAGGCCGCCTCTTGAATAATGCGTTGGCCGCTATCGAACATCCGCGCGGCTTCCATAACCATCGAGCGGCCTGCGAAGGTTTCGGTTCCGCTGTCGGCCAGCATCGCCTGTATCAGTTGATGCTGGGCAATCGGTTTGCCGAATTGCACACGGGCCTTGGCGAAAGCCACCGATTCATCGCACAGCCGCTGCGCCGCCCCGACACAGACCGCCGAGATATGCAGCCGCCCACGGTTCAGCACCTTCATCGCGGTCTTGAAGCCTCGCCCCTCGATGCCGCCGATCACCGCATCCGCAGACACGCGGCAGTCTTCCAGAATGACATCGCAGGTGCGGGTGCCGCGTTGGCCCATCTTTTTGTCAATCGGCCCAAGGCTAAGGCCGGGGCTGTTGGCTGGCACCAGAAACGCCGTCACCCCATCCGCACCTTTGCCCCCCGTGCGCGCCATCAGGGTAAATACATCGGCGACGGGTGCATTGGTGATGTAGCGCTTAGTGCCGTTCAGAATATAGTGATCGTCGTCACGTACCGCCGTGGTCCGCACCGAGGCCGCATCCGAACCAACATCAGGCTCTGTCAGCGCGAATGACCCAATCACCAACCCAGTGGCCATTTTCGGCAGCCAATAGGCCTTTTGCACAGCCGTGCCATCCACGATGATACCCTGCGAGCCGATGCCGTTGTTGGTGCCAATCACCGACCGGAACGCGGGCGAGGTGTAGCCAAGCTCCATTGCGATGGTGACTTCTTCTTCCATCGTCAGACCCAGACCGCCGAACTCTTCCGGGATCGACAGGCCGAACAGACCCAGTTGTCGCATCTCTTCGACCAACGCGGCCGGGATCAGATTGTCACTCTCGACCTGAGCTTCCGCAGGCATCAGCCGCTCGTGGACAAAGCGGCGGATCGTTTCAACCAGGCTACTCAAAACCTCAACGTCACGTATCATTTCCCCACCTCAGTTGTCATGGCAGTCTCGCTAAGATTTTTGTTGCAAGCTAACGCTGACACAGCCTATGGTGTGATTCAACAGAAAACGGAATTAAATTCCACAAACACAAAGCGGTCTGAGGCAGTTACGCTTCAAACCCTCGACGAAACGGTAGTTCGCCTTGAACACGAAGCCTAACTACCCGGAATAATACTCCGAACCAGAGGTTTAGATGGCCCGACACATACCCCTTGCAGCGTCCGCACCTTGGTTCCGTCTCGAACTTGAGCAAAGCGACTGGGCCGCTGAGGCTCCTGATGATCTGGCGAACTGGTATGCGCAAATGCTGCTGATCCGTCGCTTTGAGGAGCGCTTGCTGGAGCTTGAAAAGGCCGGGCTGATTCACGGCCCCGCTCATGCTAGTATTGGCCAAGAGGCTGGCGCTGTGGGGGCAATGTCGGTGCTTGGCGCCGCAGACAAGATCAACGGCACCCACCGCGCGCATCATCAGGTGCTGACGAAGTTAGTCGGCAGCGTGGTTCCGGCGAATTTCGACATCCGCAGTGACTGCTTCACCTTGGAAATGGATGAAGCCGTCCACCGCTTTATGGCGGAAATCATGGGGCTGACGCCGGGTTATTGTGGCGGTCGGGGCGGCTCGATGCACATGCGTGATGCCAACGCCGGGGTGGTCGGCACTTCGGCAATCGTCGGCGGCAACCCGCCCCATGCCGTAGGCTACGCGCTGGCCGACAAAATTCTGGGGCGCAAACAAGTATCGGTGGCGTTCTTTGGTGATGGTGCGGCGCAGGCGGGTGCGACCTATGAGGCGATGAACATTGCCGCCGCCCAAAGCCTGCCGGTGATCTTCTTTATCGAGAACAACCTTTACGCCGTGGCCACCCGGATCAGCGATGTGACCCGCGAAACCCGAATTTCCTCGCGTGGCGCGATGCTGGGGATTGCCTCGATTGAATGTGACGGCATGGATGTGGTCGCCGTGCACCGCGCCATGCAAGAGGCGCGCCGCATTATTGATGAGACCGGCGGCCCCGTTGTGGTCGAGGCGCTGTGCTACCGGCATTTGCACCAAAGCGGCAGCCGCACCGGTAGCGACTTTGGCTATCGCAGTGCCGAGGAAGAAGCCGAATGGAAGGCCCGCGACCCGATTGCGCTGGCCGAGGCGCGGCTGACCGCCCTCGGCGTGCTTTCCACTGAGGCGCTGGCCCGCATCGACCAAATCGTCACCGCCAGCGTGGCAGCAGCAGCGGCCAAGCTGACCGAGCCGGTGCCGGGCGGCAACGCGCTACGCATCCCTGCCGATCTATGGCCCGATCCTGCCACAGTGGATCACGGCATTTTGGGCGATCTGTCTGAACTTTCCGGCCTGCGTCAGCTGTCACATGCCGATATGGCCTTGGGGCAAACCGAGAAGGTCAAATTCGTCACCGCCGCCTCGGAAACTCTGGCAGCAGCGATGGAGCGCGATCCCCGCATCATCGTGTTGGGCGAAGACGTGCATCAGATGAAGGGCGGCGTCAGCGGCTTTACCAAAGGCGCGCTGGAACGCTGGCCTGACCGTGTGCTGCCGATGCCGATTGCTGAAAACGGCTTTACTGGCGTAGCACTGGGAGCGGCCCTGAACGGGCTGCGGCCGGTGGTCGAAATCATGTTCGGCGACTTCTGCCTTGTCGCCGCCGATCAGATCGCCAATGGCGTCGGCAAGGTCCGCCACATGTTCGGCGGCGATTTTCCGGTGCCGGTGGTGATGCGGGTGCGGGTGTCGCCACATACCGGCTATGGCTCGCAGCACTCGGGCGATCCTTCGGCGCTGTTTGGCATGTTCCCCGGCTGGCGCATCGTCTCGCCCTCCAATGCCTTCGATTACATCGGCCTGATGAACTCTGCACTGCACTGCAACGACCCGGTTCTGATTATCGAGCACACCGAGCTTTATCAGCGCGAGTTCGAGGTGCCCAAGGGTGACCGTGATTTCTGCATTCCCTTCGGCAGCGCGCGCGTAGTTCGGACAGGCAGCACCTGCACCGTATTGGCCGCCTCGGTGATGGTGCAGAACAGCCTGCGCGCGGCCGAGGAAAGCGGCGTTGACGCCGAGGTCATCGACCTGCGAAACCTTGATCATTTCGGCATGGATTGGGCAACCATCAGTGCCTCGATTGCCAAGACCGGGCGGGTTGTCATTGCCGAACAGACCGCCCGCAGCCTTTCAATGGGTGCAACTTGGGCCGCCGAAATTCAAGAGCGTTTCTTTGACAGCCTTGATCACGAGATCATCCGTGTGACCGGAAGCATCGCCTCACCAACGGTTTCGTCGGCCCTTAACCGTGCAGCATTAGCCACCAGCAATGATGTCAAAAAAGCCCTCATCACCCTTGCGGAAACAAGCTGAAACAGCGGCCGCATTTCACTTCAACAGGAGAGAAGAATGAAGCTTATACCTCTACCCCTCACCCCGCGACGCATGGTGAAAGCCGCGCTGATGTCCCTGACACTGGCCACCGCCATCCTCGGCATGCAGCCGGGCATTGCAAGCGCAGAAGAACGCGCCCTCGTGATCGCCCGCGACATGGACATCAACTCGCTTGATCCAGCCCGCGCCTGGTGCGACACCTGCCAAATCTATGACACAGCGGTCTATGAACAGCTGGTCACGCTGGACAAAGACAACAAGCTACAAGCGCTGCTGGCCGCAAGCTGGGAAGTGAACGCAGATCAGACCCAATTCACCTTCAAACTGAACCCGGCCGCGAAATTCTCGGACGGCTCCGCAGTCGAAGCCAAGGACGTGAAATGGTCGTTTGAGCGGGTGAAGAACATCAAGGGCAGCGGCTCGTTCCTTGCCGACCCAATCATAGGCATCGAAACGCCAGATGCGCAGACGGTTGTCATTTCTCTGGCCAAACCGAACTCCGAGTTTCTGAATCAGGTCGCCGCCGGCTTTCTGGGCGTGATAAACAGCGATGTCGCCAGCGCCAACGGTGCGCTGTCAGATGCCACGGCGGTTGACAAGGACACTTCGGAAAACTGGTTCCTGACCGCTTCGGCAGGCAGTGGGCCCTTCGTTCTGGACTCCTATGAACCGAACGCCGAACTGCGCCTGAAACGCAACGATGCTTATTGGGGTAAACCCGCTGGCGTGCCCGAAGTGGTGTTCCGTCAGGTCAAGGATGCGGTGGCTCAGGCGCAGATGCTGCAATCGGGCACGGTTGATATTGCGATGCAGATCGACCCGGAAACCGCCAAGACGCTGGAAGGCAGCGACATTGTGGTCGAACGTGTGCCGTCGTTCAACTTCGTCTATATTGCGATGTCGCCGGGGGCAAAGGCCAACACCGTGCCGCTGACCGCCGACGTGCGTGAGGCGATCTCGATTGCCATCGACCGCACCTCGCTGATTGACTTCACGCTGGGTGGCGCGGGGCGTCCGATGGCCACCCCGATCCCGCTGGGCTTCCCCGGTGGCGACGACCACCCGATCCCGGAATATAACCCGGAACGGGCCAAGGAACTACTGGCCAAGGCCGGTGTTCCTGATGGTTTCACCATACAGTCGATCTACCCGGATCTGAACGTCTATGGCGTTGATTTCTCGCTGATGATGCAGAAGATCCAGCAGGATCTGGCCAAGGTCGGTATCAAGGTGGAACTGTCGCCCGTACCTTTCGCCAACTGGCGCGAAGCGGCCAACGGCGATCATATCTCGCTGACGGCGGTGTTCTTCGCCCCAGACTTCTTCGGCTCATCGCAATATGTTGACGTGTTCGGTCTGGCCGAAGGCTCGGTCTGGGCGAAACGCGCCGGATCTGCCACCGATCCGTCAATCGTCAACCCAAAAACTGCTGAGCTGATGGCCAAGGCGTTGGCCGCGCCGACCCCGGAAGAGACCGACAAGCTGTGGTTCGAGGCAGGCACAATGATGGCCGATGCCCGCATCATCGTGCCAATGGTCAGCCCCGATCTGATCCTCGCTTATGGTCCGACGATCAAAGGCGTGCGCTACAGCGCCTGCTGCAACCTGCCGCTGGCAGAGATCACCAACTGATCAACACCAACCACCGGGGGGCCATCGCGGCCCCCCGGTTTCCATCCCCCAAATTGCGCTGGAGAACCTCCGTGAGCCTCGATCTGCCAAACAGCCGTGATACCGAACTTCTGTCGCGGGCGCGCCGCGTGGTGCCCAATGGTGTCTGGGGGCATATGGCCACCCGGTCGATCGGGCCGGGCTATCCGCAATTCTTCTCGCGCGCCGACGGCTGCCGGGTCTGGGATGCCGATGGCAATGAATATATCGACTTCATGTGCGCCTGGGGTCCGAATGTGCTTGGCTATGGCCACGCCGAGGTGAACGCCGCCGCGCAGGCGCAGATCGCCAAAGGCGACATCGGCAACGGCCCAACCGAGGTGATGGTCGAACTGGCCGAGCTGCTGGTCGATACCATTGACCATGCCGATTGGGCGCTGTTCCAGAAGAACGGCAGCGATGCGACCACAGTTTGCGTGACCATCGCCCGCGCCACCGCCGGACGTCGCAAGATCCTTGTGGCCAAGGGGTCCTATCATGGCGCTGTGCCGTGGTGTTCGCCCTCGATGGTCGGCGTGACGACAGAAGACCGCGCACATATCGTGCAATACACCTACAATGACATTGCCAGCCTTGAAGCCGCCGTGGCCGCCGCGGGCGATGATCTGGCCGCGATCCTGATCACCGCGTTCAAACATGATGTGCAGATCGATCAGGAACTGCCCGACGCCGCCTTTCTGGCCCGCGCCCGTGCACTGTGCGACAAGACGGGTGCTGCGCTGATCTGCGATGATGTGCGGGCGGGCTTCCGTCTGAACGTGCGCGGCAGTTGGGCCGCTTATGGCATCAAACCGGATCTGGCCGCCTATTCCAAATCCATCGCGAATGGCTGGCCCTTGGCTGTCATCGCCGGAGCCGAAGCCTTCCGCGTTGGCGCAGAGAAGGTCTTCACCACCGGCTCGTTCTGGTATGGCTCGGCTGCGATGGCGGCTGCAGTGACCACGATCAAATTGCTGCGCGACACAGATGCGCTGGCGCATACCGAAGCGATGGGCAAGCTGTTCCGTGACGGCCTGCACAGCGCTGCCCGCGCGAATGGCTATACGCTGCGCCAGACTGGCCCGGTGCAAATGCCGATGGTGCTGTTTGACGGCGACCAGGATCTGCGGCTTGGCAATGCGTTTTGCGCTGCGGCCCTGCGCCATGGCCTTTACATGCATCCGCGCCACAACTTGTTCCTCTGCGCCGCACATCAGGCCACCGACATCGAACGCGCGCTTGATGCCGCCCACGCTGCGTTCCGCGATATCGCCACAGCTGGTCTGCGTCCCGAGTAACTCTTCCTGCTCTTCTGCCGGAGCCTTCAGATGTCCTACACCGACTATATCTTTACCGAATACCACCGCCGCCTTGCCGAATTAAAAACCTCGGACAATCCTTTCGCGCAGGGCATCGCCTATGTTGACGGGCAATATGTGCCCGTCAACGAGGCGCGGGTTCCACTGCTGGATCAGGGATTCATGAAATCCGATCTGACCTATGACGTGCCTGCCGTCTGGGATGGCCGCTTCTTCCGGCTGGACGATCACCTTGACCGGTTTGAGAGAAGCTGCTCCAAGATGCGCCTGACCAACCCCATCGGGCGCGAGGAAACCCGCAGTCGTCTGGTCGAGATGGTGGCGAAAAGCGGCATCCGCGACGCCTATGTGATGATGATCCTTACCCGTGGCCTGCGTTACATCCGGCAAACCGCGCCAGAGGATTGCCAAAACTCGCTCTACATGATGGTCACGCCCTTTCTCTGGGTGATGGACGAAGAAACCCAGAAAACCGGCGGCAGCACCATCATCGCCCGCACCGTGCGACGCATCGCTCCCGGTGCAATCGACCCCACGGTGAAGAACCTGCAATGGGGCGATTTCACCCGCGGTATTCTTGAGGCCCGCGACCGCGGCGCGATGTACCCGATCCTAACCGATGGCGATGCGAACCTGACGGAGGGCTCGGGCTTCAACGTCATTCTGGTGAAGGACGGCAAGCTTTACACCCCGCGCCGGGGTGTCCTGGAAGGCGTCACCCGCAAATCGGTGCTGGCCGTCGCTAAGGCGCAGGGGCTGGAATATGTGATCGACGATATCCCGGTCAGCATGGCCTATGACGCAGACGAGATCCTGTTCGTCACCACCGCAGGCGGGGTGATGCCGATCACCACGCTCGACGGTGCGCCGGTGGGCGATGGCACGGTTGGCCCCATCGCGAAATCACTGTGGAAGGGCTATTGGGATGCGCATTACGATCCTGAACTCAGCTTTGCAATTAACTACCACTGAGGTTGGGGTCGGTAGGATTTTTGGACTATTAAAATCGGCCGCAGATTATTATTGACAATGGCCACATTTATAACTGCACAGGACTAATGGCGATTTTTAAAAAATCCCTGATACGAAGATTGGAAATCTTAAACCAACCGGCGTTCCCAGACCAGCTTAGACTCAAACATCAAGTGCAACACCCAGCGCCCATGGGGCATAGGATGTTGCGATGGACAAACGGTACAAGCACCTCAACGGCGAGGAACGTGGCGTGATTTTGGCGGAGCATCGGCGCGGGGCGAGTCTTCAAGCGATCGGCTTGTTGCTGGGACGCAGCGCCTCCACGATCGGTCAGGAACTGTTTCGGGGCCGTACGGAGGGCGAGCCCGCCCAGCCCTACTGCGCGCAGCTTGGCGGTGCGGGGTATCGGGCGCGCCGCAAGCTCTGCGGGCGGCGGCGAAAGCTTGTCCCCGGCGGCTGGCTGCATGGCTTTGTGCGCGGCAAACTGATTACACATGCGCTGGTCTCCCGAGCAGATTGCGCGCAAACTGACCGCCATGCACCCCGAAGATCCGACCCGGCTGATCAGCCACGAGACGATCTATGCCGCGATCTACGCGCAGCCGAGAGGTGGGCTGAAAGCCGAGATGATCGTGGCGCTGCGCCAGCACAAACCATCCCGCGGACTTCGGCGCACCACGCTGCCCGGTGGCTCTATCGCCCCGGAATCATTGCGGATAATCCATCGCCCCGAGGAAATCGAAGGCCGCCTTGTGCCGGGGCACTGGCTTCTCGGCTGACAGGAAGGTGCCCTTGTCGGCCAGATGCGCGTTCACATCCGCAAAGATCGCCTCGGTCAGGCCGTGCCGCTCACTTTCGCGCCGGGCTTCAGGATCTTCTGCAAAGGCGCTGACATGACCGTTGGTCTTGGGTAATGCGCGCGCATTCAGCAGTCCCTGCGGGATGACAACCATGCCACCGCGCACACGGGGCGGCTGGGCCGAGATGAACTTTTCCTTCTCCAGCAGCTCCATCCGGCGTTTCAAGCGATCAGCGAGGTCTTCGGCGCGGCGCTGGGCGTTCTGCCAGTTGAGGCGGGTTTTCTTGCCAGCCTTCTCGTCTTCCCGCAGTTCTGCAGCCCGGTTGTCCCAATAGTTGATCTCTTTCTTCAGCCGGGCCTTCACCTCCTGCTCGACCTTCCTGATCTCTGGCAGACGGCGCGCCTTCACATCGGCCACGTGACTCTGCGCCAGATCAACGGTCGCGAAGCGTACAGCGGTCTTTTCCAGATCGTGACGAAGCCAATCCTCGTTCAGCTTGTCCTCGGCCAGCTTGATTTCTTCGGGTTTCGCAGGGCGAAGGTTCAGGTGGGGCGCAATACCCGCGTTGGTGGCGGTGCCCGCCTTGTCGATGGCTGCGAACTGCAGCTTTTCGGAAACCACATGCGGTTTGCCGATGCTGGTAGGCCTGCCGTCTTGGACGCTATGTTCCAGCAGGAAGATCGCGGTGATGTCCTGGCCGAGGTCGGTTTCATCGACCATGACAGCGCCCTGCTTCATCAGATGGTCGTATTGCTCACGGACGATGCTGATCACCGCCTCCAAAAGGGGATGACCGGGGCAGACGAAGGTGGCGACCGGCTGCTGATTTACCTTCGATTTTTCAAAGCAGATGCGTTCGTACTTCTTTTGCACCGGCGAACCGGTGCCGATCTGGCGATCTCGCTCTCGGATGCTGACGGGAACGTGCGTGACCTCCCACCGTCCCTCCTCGCGCGGCTTGATCTGGCCGCCCAGCCGTTTGAACGCTTCGATGAAGAAGCTCTGGATATGGTGCGGTTGAAGGCGTTGGGCGTCGGCGCGCTCCATATCGAGACGGATTTCCTGTACCTTAGCGGCGGGCATCGTCTCGTTGGTCAAGGCCCGACGTTGAAGTAGCTCCAACAGGTGCTGCTGATCGACGGCACCGTCAACAGTCTGCAATAGCCGCGCTTTGACCTCGGGCTGTTCACCGTACTGGATCGCCTGGAACAACAAATCCTTAAGGGGGGTTCCGTCGAACAACTCGCCGAGGACATCATATACGCGGCCGCCCAGCGCTTCCCGCGCTGCTTCCAGCTTTTCAAGGAGGCGACCATAGACTTCCCCTTCGCGCGTATCAGCAGCGACCAGGTTCCACAGATGACACACTTCGGTCTGTCCGATTCTGTGAATCCGTCCAAATCGCTGTTCGATCCTGTTGGGGTTCCACGGCAGATCATAGTTGACCATCAGGTGGCCACGCTGAAGGTTAACGCCTTCGCCTGCCGCATCGTTGGCGATCAGCACGAGCATATCCCGATCCTGCATGAATCGTTCAATGATCTTGCGGCGGTCTTCACGAGAAACCCCGCCATGAATGGCCGCATGATGATGTGCTGCCGAGCGACATTCTGAAGCATGGGCCGAACGCATTGCGCGAACGCTCTAAGCTGTCTGGGCCGCTGGGCGCGCTTGTTAAGGCTGGCTGGCTTGTCGCGCTGCCAGAAGGGGCCGAGGTGCGGGCGGTATCGCGCAAAGAAGCCTATCGGATTGTGAGGGCTGGCAATGCTGTTTGACGTTCAAGCCGCCCTTGCTGAAATCCTGAGCGAAGCCACCCCGCCCGCTATTTCCGCTATTTCCGCTATTCCGCCACCTCCGAATAGCGGGAATAGCAGGAATAGCGGCCCGCCCCCTGCTGAAATCGCGCCCGCCACCGTCTTGCCTTTCGCGCCTAAGCCCAGCGCCCCGGATGCAAGCGACCCGTTCCGGCATGGCCGATCCATCACGGGCAGCCCCCTGACTTGGACAGGCCGCATAGTCAGCCTAGACGAATGGCGCAAGCTTACCGCGTGGGAGCGTCACGGCCCTGATGGGCGCATGTTCTGCGGGGCGTGCAGGGATTGGGTGCTGCCCGGTGCCTGCCCGCATTGTGGTGGGGGTGCCGCGTGATGGGTGATGCACAAAGGCCAGCCGCGCTACTCACCATCCGCCCCGGCCCTGTCTTGCACCTCTGGCAAAGCGGCAAGGAAGTCGCGGCGGTGCCTCTATCACCATCGGCAACCCTCACCCTATGCCGTGACCTGTTGGCGGCTCTGTCTGGGGTGATGCCGAGATGAAGCAATGTTACAATATAACACCATTCAGACTAGAGGTGACGCAATGTCCAAGGGTCTAACCGCAAAACAGGAAGCGTTTTGCCTCGCTTATATTGAGACGGGCAACGCGTCCGAAGCTTACCGCCTCGCCTATGATGTAGGCGAAAACACAAAGCCCGAAACCATTTGGCGTAAGGCCAGCGCATTGGCAACTAACGGCAAGGTTTCGGCTAGGGTGGCAGAACTCAAAGGCCAAGCCGCCACCCGCCTTATGGTGACACTCGAAAGCCTCACGACCGAATTAGACGAAGCCCGCAAGGTTGCGAAAGAAACCTTGAATCCCGCCGCAATGACAGGCGCGACAATGGGCAAAGCAAAGCTGCATGGCTTGCTGGTGGATAAGCAGGAAGCTCACGTGTTTAGCATAACCATTTCCGGCGATGATGCCGACCTTTGAGAGCGGCAAGGGCGCGCAAGCTATGACCGGGGCCGAGTTGCGGGCCGCACGGAAGGCGGCAAAGATAACTCAAGCCGATCTGGCAAAGCGTGCGGGCGTGTCGCGCGATACCGTCAAGTATTGGGAAGCCAAAGCGCAAATCGGATGGCATGGCGCATGGCGATTGATGGCCGAGGCTTTGGGTTTGCGGAGTAATCCGTCCAGTATTGCGCGCGCGGGGGGGCGGGGTGTTAGTTTTCGCGAGCAGGCCGACGCCCAAGCCGAGGTGCTATTCGCCGCCTATCTTGCCCGCCGTAAGCAACGCGAAGCCCATCACATCGCCACCCGGCGCGTCATATGCGGGGCCAAGACGCGCAAGGGTGGGCAATGCCGCAACAAGTCAGAACCGGGCAAGAGGCGCTGCAAGTTTCACGGCGGCAAATCCACCGGGGCCAAGACGCCCGAGGGGCTGGCCCGCATTGCAGAGGCTCAGAGAAGGCGCTGGGCGCGCGTGAAGGCCTTGGATGTGCCGAGTTGAGCGCCCTCGCGGGGGCCGCATGGGCCAACCCAGTCGGGGGCTACCCAAACCGCCCCCTAGCCCAAGAAATCTTCAATCGGCTGGTTTTCAAAATCAGCTATTGCCGCACCCAAGGCGTCCGCATCCGTGGAAAACCACTCATCGCACACGAATTTCGATCCTTTCTCATTCACAATTTCAAGAAACCACCCGGCAACCTCGTCCCGGTAAATTCCAACCTCAAACCGATGGCCTTCGACAAGCAAGACCTGCGACAGCGGGCTTTTGATAACTTTGGGTACAGTCATTCCTTCGCCCCCACGGCCACCCCCGGCCCCGCCGCAACCTGCCCAGCCTCTAGGAACTGGACGCCTTGGGCTTCTAGGGCCTTGCGGATTGCGGCTTCATTTTCGCGGCTGAGAGTCTTGGTCCGAGCGCTTTCAAAGGATCGGATCGTGTCGATAGGAACGCCCGCAGCCTCGCCAAGCTGTGACGCCGTCCAATTTGCCAATGCCCGCGCCGCCTTGCAGGTCTTTTGATCTAAGGCTTTCATCGCGTTCCTACATAAAAAATGTAACAAAATACATGCCATGTGTTGACATGCTGTGTGTATCAAACTACATTTATTATGTAGCAGTGAGGCGATACTATGGCAACGACATTCAACAAATCAGAAATCATGCGCCGCGCTTGGGCTATCGTGAAGAAGGGCAGCGAGTGGCAGAAGTATCGCCTGCGCCGCCTGCGCTATGCCCTGCAAGACGCATGGGGCGAGGCCAAGCGTGCCGCCAACGCTGCAACCAACACCGCCGCCCAGCTTCGCGCCGATCTGTGGGCCTTCGAGTGCAAGGACACCATGCGGGGCTCTGACTGGACCCGCCTTGATGCCATGCGCGCCGCGCTGTCGGCAGCCGAAGGCCGCGAAGCCCTTGCCGCCTGACAAAACCGAATTAACCGACAAAACCTCAATCCCAAAGGAAAGCCGATGAAAGACTTACTTGATGCGATGGACACAATCAGCGACGCCCGCCACTTTGCCGAGGCCATACGCATGGCGTTTGGCAGCCCCGAGGATGATGAAGCCAAGGCGATTGCCGCCGTCGCTTTTCACGTCACCAACCTGCTTGATGGCGCACTGACCGGGTTGAAAACCCTTGTCCCCGGCATGATGGCCGAGGTGGCGCAATGACCATCGACTTTGATCGCAACACCATCGCCATTCGTTGCTCGGACGTTTCAAATCTTGTGGGCCTCGCCCTTGATCTGGTGGCAGAGTTGCCTTTCGTGGACAGCAACGGCCACCGCATCCGGGGCATGGATCAACTGGACGCCCTTCTGCGCATAACCCTCGCCCAGACAGAAGGCTTGCCAGCACAAATTGACGCCCTGAAATGAGCCTCGCCCTTCGCGCCGCTGCGGCGCTTCGCCTCAATCTGAATTGGCTGTTTGACCCCCGCACCGCTTGGCAGCGCCGGGAACCGCTGCGGATGCCCAAGCGGGCGCAAGTTGTCGAAGCCCCGCCGTCCGAGATTGCCCGCCTGTTTGTGGCTTGGACCGCCGCTCGCGATTATGTGGACGCAACCGGGGGCGATGATGCCGAGGCGATAAAGCGGTGGCACGATATTGAAACCGCGATATTCGCCTTGCCGTCACGCACCCCCGCCGATCTGGCGATGAAGCTATATGCCTTCGGCTCTGGCGATGTGGTGCATATCTGCGAACACTCGGAGCCGCTATGTGCCGAGATAGAGGCGCTAGTGGGGATGCCGCAATGGCAGCGCCGCACGTAATGACCCTAACGTCACCCTAACGCATCGGCGGCAAAATGCGGGGCAATGACTCTAAGATTACCATAAGATTCTGGACCCCGCCTACGGAGTGTTAGTCCCGCCCAGCGCGGGGCTTTCGCCTTGTGTGGGGGATGAACAAGCAAAAAAGGCGCGCTGGACAGGGGATACGTTCCAGCGCGCCTCGTAACCAAAAACCTTCAAAACGGATCAACAAGAACTTGCAAGCACGGGACACTATTTACTCCATTATAACTGGATGGCATTGGTCTGGTTCCCGCCAGTTATAGAATATTCCCATGGAATTGCGATTTCGTGCTAGTGCCTGTCCATGAGCCGCCGCAGCACGCCACAAAAAGCCGTTGATGATAGATCGTGGCCTATCCGCATTTGTATCGTGGTGCCGGGCAGCGGCTTTTCGGGCGCGGGAATTGATCCCCATTCTTGGCTTATCAAAGAACTTGGGCTGAGCGGCTTTGCGTATCATCCGGCGGGGCGCATGTCGCGGGATGTTTCGGCGGTCTACTTTCGGACCTTGCAAGACGCACAACGCTTCTTTGACGCTTTCCCGGCCTTGCAGCTTGCCGATGATACGACTTCGCCCGTCTATACCTCGCCTTACGCGCAAAGATAGGCCGACGCCCAGCGCAAGGGGCGGGTGTCCAATCTCTGCCACCTTCGCGCAGGGGGACCGTAGGCGGGGTTTCCCTATCAGGAAAGCCGGGGTTTCCAGAACAGGCGAAAGGTAGCCTTTCCAGCATACGGAAAGGCCGGAATGCGGTATTCTCGCACAAGTACGCGCACGCGGGGGACGGGGTGTTAGCCTGATTGCTGCGCAGTAACGCGCACGGGCGTGGATGGGGTGAAAGCGCCATGCTGGAAATCTGAGGGTGAGGCCGTAAACTAGGCCGATCTAGGGGCCGCGCCCAAGGTGAGTGCATTCAACGGCGGGCCGGACTTTTCAGCCTCAATTTGAGGGCGGGTCTGGGGCTAAAGGTTCGAATCCCTTTGCTCCGCCACTGCAATCCATCGCAATCAAGCGTTTTTTCTATGATGGGTTTGTTGAGGGGTATACCTAAAAAATCATGAATTATTCAATGATTTCAATGGTAAATGGCGGACCGATAGGCTTTAGAACTGCTTGATCAAGCTATTGATTTAATGTGGAATTCCAGTAGTTATTCAGTTTCATACCACAAAAAATACCACATGAAACTCAGGGTTCGCCATTTCCTGGGCTTTTATGACTTGCACAATTTGCCCCGCTTACTTCACACCCCGGACCTGCAGCGCCCTTCCCCCGCCCAACAGTGCAATGTGTAACGGTCGGCTTTCACTTTGCAAAGCCATGGCTCGACCAGCCTTGAAATTCCTTAGCGTATGATCCTGCCCGGTTCGGCATTCGACCCTACCTAGCTCGGCAAAAATCCAAGCTCGAACACCTGCGGGCGCAGCTTTGCAGACAGGTCTGCGTATGCGGCTTTGAAGGGCTCGACGTCGGTGAATTGCGTATCGCCAAAGGCTTCCAGCGCGCGGCGCACCTGATACCAACCTGCATCCGCACGATTTAGCTGATATTCCTGCCTAATCTTGTTCGGAAAACTGGTGGCGTGAAAACGTTGGAACAGGTTAAGCCCTTCATCCAGCACAACTCGGGCTTCGGTCGAGAAGGTTCTGCCCGCCATATATCGCACCATGAAATCGCTTTCGAACCGCGCCCTTGCGCCAACTTCGGCTTCGGTAAAGGGGATGAAGTGATTGGTCAGCGACCAGTCCAGCTCATTCCAGCGCAGCCCGTCCGCCCCCGCAGTCAGATTGCTGCGGTTGAACAGCATCCAAACAAGGCAATCGGATTTGAATTCATCCGTCAGCGTCTGCGAGGGTTGCAAGAACTGGTCGCGGTCGTTGAGCCATGTGGGTTTGATGAGCAGGCGAACGGCAAAAACAATTGCCGCTTGCCATAGGTTTTCTTTGGTTACAAAAAATGCACCTGCGCTGTTATATCCCGATGAGAAAAGGGCCGTTGATTTCACTGCATTCTGAAAATCATTTCCCTTGCACATCATACTTCCAATTGCACCATTTGCCCAATACCGACCGCGCACGTCCTTAGTCCGTGGGGTAGGCGATAAGGCATTATTGAGGGGCAAGGCAGGCGTTTTGTTCGCTCTTGGTCGAATAATCCAGTCGGCCAGAGGTGGGCGCAGCGGCTCGCGGTAAAATGTGTGCTGCCCTACTACTTCGCCCAATTTGTCCAATGCGATTGTTCCCACAGATCGCGCAGGCAGATTCACCGCCAAATCCCAAACCAAAAACCCAATCGGAAAGTTGCCCTTTAACCCATCAAATGCCTTACTGTGAACAATAAACCCATCTAGATATTTCGCTGTCCAGTCCCGCCGAAACTCGGCAAAGTTCGGCGCATTCACATATTTTAGTGTACTGAACATCGCCAGTTTCGCGCGCGGAAGTTCGCGACCTATCCGATGCAGAAACTGCGCGAACAATTCGCGCGCAGCATAGCCGAGAAGACCCATCCCATAACTAATACGGTTTTTGGCAACACCCGTTTTCATACCCGCTTTTTCGCCATCATCGGTGATGTTATCGGCATTCATCGCCTCTGCATAAGGCGGATTGATGAGCACCAAGATAGGCTTTGCACCCCTCTTACCCTCACGCGCATCGGCAATCGCCTGTCGCAGAGCCGCTGGCAACTTGTTCGAAAGGGAATGGTCGATCTGGCCAAACTCATCAACATCGTCATTCAAATAATCATACTGGAAAATCTCGGCCCCAGCGAAGGCGGGGTTGCTGCGCATGATTGTCACGTCCTCGCCATCCAACGTGGACATGAAAATATTGCGCAGTTTGTTATGCTTTGCCTCTAAGTTGCCGACGCCCGCGCACATATCCCAGACAATGTATTTTTCTTGCCAGTCCGCCCCCAGAGTGGCGACGAGTTGGTCATAGGCTTTGTCAACGATATGTAGCGGGGTATAGAATGCGCCCTTGAACTTTTGGTCGTCCAGCGGCAGCAGGCTGTCGCGCCTTTCCAGCAGATAGTGCCGATGCTTTTGTTCGGGTGGGCGGTGGTAGATGTTCCAGAAATTGCGATAGCCGCGCGCGCTTGCAAGTTCGTATTGGTCGGCCCCCATGATGAACACGGGATCGATGCCATTGAATAGAAGGCGCGCGGGCAGATTTGCCATCGTCGCTGTGCGCCCATCATGCATGATGTCGGCGAAGAACAGCACGGCATAGTCCGCGTCTCGCGTCACGCCCAGTTCAACGCCAACCATCGCCACCCATTTGTCGAATACTTGGCGCAAATTGTCGGGCGTGATGGGGGTACGTATGATGCGGCCTTCGCGCACAGCATCTTTGGTGGCCTGAATGAACTCCGCCTCATACCCGTCAATTTGATACAGGATATAATGCGTCTCAATCGTGGGGGCGATCTGCGCTGCCAGCGCCCTATCCGCCGCAGAGCCGGATTTAGGCCAGACGATGGTTGGGTCGTTTAGCAGCGGCAAGGCGTGCTCTGTCGGCATCAGGGCCGCCTTCTCGCGGTCGATCACGCACAGAAAGCCGGGGATCGGCTCGCCCCGCTTGCGCGCGGCACGGACATAGGTCAGCAATTGCGCGAACATCAGCAGTGGCGGGGTGGGCGTATCCTTGGCCTCGAACCAGATTTCAGGGGTTTGGATGTCGACCAGCCCCTTATACACGCCTTTCAGGCCTAGCGCCGCGATATAAGCGTCCTTGATGTCTTCCTCGGTTCTAGCGCGGTTGAGTGCTGCGTGAAGACTCATACGATTAATTCCCCATGAAGGGAGGGTTTCTGCGCCTGCAGGTTGTCGCCTTGGATCAGCATATTGCCCGTGTCGCGGTCGCAGCACCTTAGAGCTGGCTCAAATCCCTGTAACCGATACGGCACCTTTTCCGCCGCCCGCACGTCCTGATCCCGCGTCAACCATCGCAAAGTGGGCATATCGTCTTACCTGTCTGAAAACCATTCCGGCGCTGGGCAACCGTCTTGCGCGCAACCCTAACCAACGGTTCTGACAGGCGCAAACCCCTTTCCATATTGTGCAGCGGCGCAAAGCTTCCCATATGGGCATCGGGTGGCAGGCACCGCGCGTGAAAGACGGGATATGATCGACACTTTTTTGGACTGGATCACGCGCCAATGGTTTGAAATCGGCTCTTTCGCCGTCACTTGCGCCGCGTTGTTCTATGCGCATTTGGCCTATCGCGTTGGCAAGTCTGGCCTTGAACAAACCAAACAGGCAGAACTGAACACGCTACGGATACAGACCAAAGCCGCGCTGAATGACGCGCGACAAGCCCAAGTTTCGCTTGAGCTGACGTGCCAAGTCTTCCGCGCCAACTGGGCCAGCCATGCGCGCAAGCAACCTTTGACACTGTCTAGACATGTGGGGCTTTTTGACCGCTCACCCATTGATAAGGTCCAGTTTGAAGGCAGGCAGTTTCTGCAAGAGCTGGACGCATCCAGCGCGACCTTGGATGAAATGGATTTGCAGGCGTTAGAGGCGTTGGGCCAACAGGCAAAGGCAATATCGCTTGCCATTCAATCGCTTGCCGGAAAGCTTGAACTCCCGTCCTAATCCGCCATGTTTCGGATCAACTCCATCTGCCGTTCGGTCGATACGGGCAGGTAAGAGTTCATCGTGGTCGCCACATTCGTATGCCCCAAATTCAGGGACCACGCCTTGAACTGTTCGGGCGTCTTGGTCAGCTCATTGCCGTAAAGGGTCAGCGTCTTGCGGAAGGCATGGGGCGTGTATTGCGGCAACTGCACCGCCGCAAAGGCCGCGCGAATGATCGTGTTCAGCTTGGCCCCACCCGCATAGCCATCGCGCGCAAGGCCAAGGTTGGCAAAGCCCTGCCCCGCCACCACACCCACCCGCGCCTTGGGAAACAGCGCATCCTCTGGCCCGAACAGCTCTATCTTGCGCAGATAGTCGACGTAATCAGCAAAACAATCACGATAGGCCACATCGACCGGAAAGAACTGGGTCATGATGGTTTTCGCGCCCTTGGTGTTCACCTCGCGCGCATCTTGGAACACATGGCCCAGTTCGACATTCACATGTTTCAGTTTCAGCGACGCCACCGCGCCATCCCGTGCCCCTGTCAGCATGAAAAAAGCTAGCAACGCCTTGTCGCGCTTTTGAAATGGCGTCTCAAATGGCATTGCGTGAAACGCGTGGGCAACCTGTTGCATCGACGGATAAGGAATCTCGCGTTGGCGATGCGCCACCCGCCCCGCTTTCAGCGTGTTGTTGAAATACTCGACATCGGGATATGTCAGCACCCGCTTGAACCCAGCGCGGCTAACCAGCCAGTGAAAGAACACTTTGACCAAGCGCAAGGTCGCATCAACGGTTGAGAAGCCCAAAGGCTTGCCCGTAGTCGCGTTCTTTTGCCTGTCCAGAAACGTTTTGAAGTCCAATGCCTGTTGGCGGTGAAATTTCTTGAACGGCTTGAATTTGGTGCTTTCCTCAAACCGCCGGATCGCCGCCTGTGCCTTGTCGATAGAGGCATCATCCTGCCCCTTGGCATGGCGCAAATAGCTGGCGTAATCGTGTTTGATACGTTCATTTTCCTCGGTGTAGCGGGGCATCGGTTGCTGTCCTTCTATTGCTTGAGTTTGCGGGGATTCTGGGCATCTGTTCCGCGTGGAAGGCGGTGTCGCGGAAGTTATGGTTCACGCTAGGTCTGGCAGGTTCCTTTAGGGTCATTCCATGTTGCGTGTGGTGATGGTCAGAACCGGGGCAACAGCGGCGCAAAGTGACGGGCTGGCAAACTTGCCGCATAGCCCTTCGCAAGCCTCGCAAAGCGCCTCTAGCCTGCCCCGCGTGGCGGTGTAGGGCAGATAATCGGCCATGCCACCGTAAGCCCGCCGAGCGGCGTTGCAGGTCATGCAAAGGAACTGATCCCGCGCCAAGCGCCGTTCGGGCTTGTTCTGGCGTTTGGCCAGAAAGTCTTTCAGCGCAAAGCCCAAGATCAAATGTGGTTTCTGGCTGTCCAGCACGGGCAAGCCAGATTGCCGCCACAACCGCACCGTTTGCACCGAAACACCCAGCGCATCCGCCGCCTGCTCATAGGTGTATTGGTTGTGGATTTTGACTTTGCGCGCCGATACGCGCTTTGCCATCAGCCGCGCCCGCCTTTGCCGGGGTCGACCCGACTGGATTCCGCCCAATCGTTCAAGTCAGCCCCGCGATAGATGATCTTGCGACCAAGGCGATAAAAGGCTGGCCCGGTGTTCTTGTGCCGCCATTGCGCCAACTTGTCGCGGTCGCCAATCAGGTCAAGTTCGGGGTCGCCAAGCACATAGTTTCGGTTTTGCTCGAATAGGTTTGCCATTACCAGAGTCCCATCTGATTTTCTTCGATGGTCTCGACCTACCCGGAAATTTTCGGGCAGAATAATCCACATTTTCTGTGCTGGATCGTCGGAATTTGGCTTAAGCGTGTCGACGGATGATCTCAGAGAAAACTTCTTCGATCTTCCGTATGTCCGCGATGATGCGGCCTAAGAGATGCGCAAACTGCCGATAGCTGAACCTCTGTGTGTAATCGAGGTCATATTTAGTAACGGTTGCAAATGCAGAATTGTGTTGTTGTTGCAATTCCAACAAAGCGGCTATTAGCGGTGATTCATAGTCAGGGTTTGTGTCAGTTGGAATTGTTATAGTTGCCGGATAGCCACTTTGCATTAGTAGAACAACAATGTGTCGAATAAAACGCTCGTAATCGGTATGGCCAGTTTCAAGAGAGTAACGTGCTGCATAATGACTGTTAAACGGTCGATTTATATTCTCGAATCTTCTGTAATAGTCAAGCAACTTACGAAATGAATAATAGTCGGAGAACTCTTGCTGGGTTAAACGGTAGCTGGCTGCGCTACACCCAAATTTTAGATCTATTAGAGAGGCTAGATTGCTTTTATAAATTGACCGATCTCTATTGTCTTCTGGTCTAAACAATAGACCGCAGTCAAATTCAGCCAGCGAATCAACAATTTCCTCTAGCTCTGCCGCCTTTCTTTGAAGTTTTTCAATCAAACTTTTGAATTCTGACTGACCCAGCTCGTCAGACTGTTGTGCTGAAATGTTGTCTGTAGACGGCAGAATTTTTGAAATTGCAGAACTGAAAACTTCGGTCGCGTAACTGCCATATATTTGTTGAATTTGTGTAGCAATATCTTCCTGAATCGAAATTCCAGTTCGCGCTTCAACTTTTGACAGGTTGAATTTTGGCTTTTCGATGTCGGCAAGGATGTCACGCATCGACGCTCGCGACCAATACCCCAACGCCTCAACAAGCCACGCTTCAGTCGAGCGCCCTACGATCAAATCCTTGCGTCTAGCCAATTTTGTTCAGATCTTGGGTTTCGGTTTCGGTGCCACAGACAAAATTTGACCAACGTTCCATCAATCCCCGCCTCTTTTCCAACAAATCCGACCGCGCATAGGCACGCTCCACATCGGAACCCACCTTATGCGACAAGCTCATTTCTGCAACCTCACGCGGCGCATTTGCAACCTCTGATGCCCAATCTCTAAACGTCGACCTGAAACCGTGGACCGTAACACCCTCAACCTGCATCCGGCGCAACAGCATCAGCATGGCCATGTTCGACAGCGGATTGTGCCGTTTTTGGCCCTCAAACACATATTCGGACTGCATCGCGCGCAAAGGCTGGATGATTGCCAGCATTTCTTCGGTCAACGGCACCCGATGCAACTCGCCGCCCTTCATCCGTACCGCTGGGCAAGCCCAAAACCCAGCGTCGAAATCAAGCTCTTCCCATCTCATCCCCAAAACCTCGCCCGTGCGCGAACCTGTTAGGGAAGTGAACATTAGGGCCCTAGCGGCCATAGCATCGCGGGTTCGCAAGTCTGCATAGAATGCAGGCACTTCCTGCCAACGCATCGCCTTATGGTGCTTGGGTTTGGCTTTCACCTTGGGCAAGACTTGCAAATCATGGATCGCCGTTACCGGATTCTCACCCGACCGGAAGCCTTTGGATTTGGCCACATCCAGCACAATCTTGATTCTTTGTGCCAAACGACGCGCGGTTTCATGCTTTGCTGTCCAAATGGGCGAAAGGCACATCAAAACCTCTGGCTGACCAATGCTATCAATCGGCATCCGGCCAATCTTAGGGAAGGCATAGTCGCGCAAAGTGTTGATCCATTGCGCCCCGTGCTTGTCATTCTTCCACGTTGGCATTCGATCAATGTGAACTTGCCGCGCGACTTCCTCAAAGCAAGGTATCTCACGGCTGGCATTGAAACGAGGGTTCAAACCTTGCTTGGCCATCCGCCGATATTCCAATGCCCGTTCGCGCGCTTGGTTCAGCGAAACGACATCAGCACCACCTAAGCCAAAGTCAGTCCGCAATGGCGCGCCTTTAAGATTCTTCTGCCCCTTAACCACCACGCGCACAATCCAGCGCCGCGCGCCAGATGGATCAACTACCAGATAGAGGCCGCCGCCGTCGCCATGACGCCCAGCGCCAAGATTCTCGACCAATTTCTTTGTCAGCTTGCCAGTAAGTGCCAAGGTTCATACCACTTTTCATACCACGCAAGGAAAGCATACGACCGCAATCGAAACAAATCCAGCGCAATGATGAAAGTCGGAAAAGCCCAATAAAATCAAACAAAAAGGCCGCGCAAGACGACCCGATCAAACTCAAAAATATGGAGGGTTGGCGGATCGATAGGGATTCGAACCCTAGAGACGGTTCCCCGCCTACACACTTTCCAGGCGTGCGCCTTCGACCACTCGGCCACCGATCCGTTGCGGGTGTTTAGCCTGCAACACAGCGCGGGCGCAAGGGGGGAAACTTGGCATTTGCCGCGGTTTTTGCAGGATTTTCGGCGCGGTTTAGCGCCTGGTGCGATTGATTGGGGTCATGCATTCGCTCTGCCCGCGAGGCTGCGATTGCCCTTGCAAACGCGTTCGTGGGGGAGTGCGGGGGGAGAGTGAATTCGCATAAACCCGGGCACGCCCTAATCGACCAGCAGCAGGTTGACCCGGCGGTTTTGTTTGCCCTTGTTTTCAATGCGGCCGATCTCGACCCGGCCGATCTCGGCGGTGCGGGCAACATGGGTGCCGCCGCAGGGTTGCAGGTCAATCTGCGCCTGACCTTGCCCGATCCGCACCAAACGGATACGGCCCTGCCCGAGCGGCGGGCTGACCGACATGGTTTTGACAAGCTGCGGATTGGCCCGCAATTCGGCATCGCTGATCCACGATTCGGTGACGGGAAGATCACGCTCGATCAAGAGGTTAAGTGCGGTGTTCAACGCGGCTACATCGGTGGGCGGCTCTGGCATCAAGAAATCCAGACGGCCCTTATCGGCGCCAATCTGCCCGCCGGTGACCGGCAAGGGGATCACCACCGACAACAGATGCAACGCGGTATGCACCCGCATGTGGCGGTGACGGCGGTGCCAGTCGAGGCGCTGGGTGATCTTACTGCCCACCGATGGCAAGGCGGCGGCCTCGGCTGGCACCAAAGCGATCAGCCCGCCTTCGACCTTGACTGCCGTTGCAATCGGCATCCGCCCGCCCGCCCAAACGATCAGGCCGCTGTCACCCGGCTGCCCGCCTGCCGTGGCGTAGAAGATCGAGGCATCCAACACGATGCCGCCTTCGGGGGTATGTGCCAGCACGACAGCCTCGGCCTCACGCAAATAGGCATCGTCGAGAAACAGCAGGGTGGTGGTCATGCGTTGGTGTCCTTGGGGGTATTGTCTGGGCTGGCCCCATCAGCACTGGCCGCATCAGCACTGGCCGCATCAGGACTGGCTGGGCTGGAGAGCCGCTTGGCGGTGGGCTTGGGCGAAAGCAAGGCTTGCACCGCATTCAGATTGGCCTGTTCTTCCGCCACAGCCTCGGCCTCTGCCGCCGCCTCATCGGCAAGACGCTTCAGGTAATCGCGATGCGCGTTCGAGAACAAAATGCCCTCGGCGTGGAATCGCTCGGCAATCTGGTGGTTGATCTCTGATCGCACTGCAACCTGAAAGTAGATATCCCGCACAATGACGCGGATCTCGAAATTCATCAGCTCGCCAGTGAACCCCATCAACGCGATGATCGGCGGCGGCGTCAAAACCGCCAAAGGCTGCGCCTCAACAATCTCGCGCAGGAGCGCTTCAACCCGGCGGCTGTCCGAAGTGAACGGCACCGAGACCGGCACAATTATCCGGCCCGACATGTTGAACCGGGTCCAGTTCGTCACCCGCCCGGTGATCAGATCCGAGTTCGGCACGATCACATCAGAGCGGTCAAAAGTCTGGATTCGGGTCGAGCGCACCGAGATCGCCTTGACGATACCCGACGTGGTGCCGACCTCGATCCAGTCACCCTCGGATACTGGGCGTTCGACCAGCAAGATCACGCCAGAGACGAAGTTCGACACAATCGTCTGCAAGCCAAACCCGATACCGACCGACAAAGCCGAGGCCACCAGCGCAAAGCCCGACAGATCAATCCCAGCCGCATTGATCGCCAGCAGCGCCGACAGAAAGATCCCGGCATAGCCCACCCCCGAGACGATGGCATTGCGTCCGCCCTGATCCAGCGACGTGCGCGGCAGGATCGACGATTTCAAGCCGCCCTGCACCAGTCGCGTCACCGCATAGCTGACCGCGAACACCGCGACGAGGATGATGAAATTCGTCGGCGAGATCCGCACCCCGCCCAACGAGACGCCAGAGCGGAACGACGTCCACAACTCGACCAGATCAACAACCCGCGCGCCCCAGATCAGCGCCAGCACCGGCAATGCGGCACAGCTGATCACCAGCCCCGCCAGCACTGGCATCAGCCCATCGTGCCGGGCCTCGGGCGTGCGCGCCATCGTGACGTATAATTCGGCGAAAAATCCTTGCAGCACCACCACCATGGCAAACAGCGACAGCGTGTTGATCGCAGGCCAGATCAGCGCATTGGCGGCACTGACATAACCGATCACGCCAAGGCTCGGGGCCACCACCGCGATGGCGATGGCGGCAGTCGACACCCAATACACCAGCTTAGAGCGGAACGCCGCAGCGTCACCGCCCTGCCCCGCGCCGCTTTGTCGCCGCAGGATCTGGCCAAGACGAAACAGCGCAATCGCCGCGAAGATCTGCAGCGGCACTTGCACGACCGAAATCGCGGCATCCGTAGCCTGCGCCACTTGCTGCGCGCGGTCTGCCGCCATCTTGACCGAACCGCCCAGAAAATCAGCTGCACGCGGCACAATCCACAGCGCCACCAGATCATAAAGCGCGACGGACACCCCCAGCAGCACCGCTTGCAACCTGCCTTCGCTGCGGCCTTCTGCACTCAGACCGATGGCACTTTCCTGCGCAGGATCGACCGGGAAGATGTGCTGCGCCAGCCAGCGCGTCAGAAAGATAGTCAAAACCAACGCTGGCAGGGTGGCAAACAGCGACAAAACGATCGGCCCGAACAGCGAGGCCCGCTCCAGCGCCACATACAGCAGAACCGCGCCCGCCACGGGCAGCGCCACCTGCCCCAGCGACACAAAGCCCGAGATCAGATTGCGCCCGCGCATATGGGTCTTGCTCAGCAGCCAAGCGGTCAACCGCCGCATCCAAGCCCCGCCGCGCAGCAGCAACAGCGAGGTCATCAGCAGCAAACCGATAATCAACGGCGCGTTGTCGCGCAACTGATCGACATTCATGGGCCGGGTGAAGCGCCAGCGGGTTTCATCCCAGATCCACTGGCCCATCCAGCGGAACATTTTGGCCGCTGCCGGCCAATTCACCGGGTTCAGCACCGAGGGCGACAAGCGCAGCAATTTGTCGGCCTGACGTTCGCGCATCAGCTTGTCGATCGCGCCGATGGTGCTGTCGGCGCGGGTGGTCGCCTCGGCGGCGGTCAGCACCGGGGCTTGCAGCTTGGCCAGTGCTGCGTTCAGCTCGACCCGCCGCTTGGCGATCATCGCATCCTCGGCCTGGCCCTCGGCAGGGGTCGGCCCAAGCGCTGCAATCTGGTTCTTGATCGTGGCAATCTGGTCGGCATTCGCGCTTTGCGCCGCGGTGAAGGTCGAGCGCCATTTCACCATCTCGGCGCGCATCCCGCCGAGGCGCTCGTCATTCACCTGGGCTTGGCTGACCAGATCCTCGATCTGCGACGCGGTGGTTTCGAAGGTCTTGTAATCATCGCTCGCGGGGGTGTCCTGCGCAAAAGCTGGCAGATTTTGCCCCAGCGCGGCCAGCAACACCAGAACCAGCAGCAGCCTGCGCAGCAAAAGCGCGATCATGCGTCTTCAAACACCGTTGGGATGCTTAATGGCGCACGATCCAGCCATTTCGGCACCGGCAAACCCTTTTCCTTCAGGAAGGCCGGGTTATAAAGTTTCGACTGATAGCGGTTGCCGTAATCGCACAGGATGGTGACGATGGTATGGCCCGGCCCCATTTCGCGCGCCATCCGCACCGCCCCCGCGATGTTGATACCGGATGATCCGCCCAGACAGATACCTTCCTCCTCCAGCATCTCAAAGCACAAAGGCAAAGCCTCGGCATCCGGGATGCGATAGCTGAAATCGGGCGTGAACCCCTCCAGATTGGCGGTAATCCGTCCCTGCCCGATGCCTTCGGTGATCGAGGTGCCGGGGCTGTCAAACTGACCCGTGGTATAGAACGCGTGCAGTGCCGCCCCTTCTGGGTCGGCCAGACCGATCTTCACGCCTTTGGGCTGCAACGCTAAGGCAACCCCGGCCAAAGTGCCGCCAGAGCCTACTGCACAGATGAAACCATCCACATTGCCGCCGGTCTGCTCCCAGACCTCCGGCCCGGTGGTCTCCGCATGGCTCAGACGGTTTGCGACATTGTCAAACTGATTGGCCCAGATCGCGCCATTCGGCTCGGTGCGCGCCAAAGCTTCCGCCAGACGGCCCGAATAGCGCACATAGTTGTTCGGGTTCTTGTAGGTCGCGGCTGGCACCTGCACCAATTCGGCACCCGCCAAACGCAGCATGTCCTTTTTTTCCTGCGATTGCGTCTCGGGAATCACGATCACAGTGCGAAACCCCATGCTCGCTCCCACCAGCGCGAGGCCAATCCCGGTGTTGCCCGCCGTGCCCTCGACAATGGTGCCGCCCGGCTGCAACTGGCCCTTGGCGACCGCATCGCGGATCATGTACAAAGCCGCGCGATCCTTCACCGACTGACCGGGGTTGAGAAACTCGCATTTGCCCAAGATTGTGCAGCCAGTGATTTCCGAGGCGCGTTTCAGCTTCAAAAGCGGGGTGTTGCCAATCGTGTCAGCCAGGTCACTGTGAATCCGCATGGGAAAACCATCCTTTATACCGTTGCTAAAGGAATAGGCGAGCGGGCGGGCAAACTCAAGCGCAGCCAGACCGAAAAGGAAATCCGCGCCGCTTGCGCAGGCCGGGTTGAACCGCGTTCCAGCAATCCCCCGCCAGCCCAAACAATCCCCACCCTCGGGCTTTCATCTTGGCTCAAATATCCCCGCCGGAGGCTTCGACGCTTGCTCCACACCGCAGGCTCGCAGGTGCTCAGGCCCGCGGCTTAGCAATCAGCCCGCACATGCAGCATGTGCGATGCAGCGCCCGCCGCATTGGACACGCGCGCAAGGCAAGCCGGATCAAACCCCACCCAATGGCAGGACTGCGCGGCAGCCAAGGCTTGCGGTGCCATCGCCGCAGGTTGTGCGACCGAAAGGTTCAACTGGTGACCGCAGAGGCCCGCATCAATCGCGCCAATCGTAGATATCACCAACCGCCCGTTGTGGTGGTGTAAACCTTTGGCACCATGATCCTGCGCAGCGTGTAAACATACCCCCTGCAATGCCGCTTCGCTCTGCCAATCCGCTTTGATCCCCCCAGATGTGCCGCGGGCGATGCCCAAGCGAACATAAACATCAGCGGCGTCAATCCGTCATTCTTGCGGGCAAGCTTAGGCCCCTTCCTCGATGTCACGCGATGGGGCCAACAATCGCTTCGCTCTTGCCAGCGTTGCTTACAGTGCCAGGACCTGCCCCTACACAAGCGGCCAGCAGACCCAATACAGCCAAACCGCGCGCCCGCATCCACAGTCCCCGCATGTTTAAAACTCCGTCAATCCCCGCCATGCGAGGTGCCGTATTGCGCCGCACCATACCGCCCCACAATGTTTAACAAGACATCAACGTCCCATAACAACCCATTGATAATACAGCATAACCCAATCTGTCCACGCGTGGACACCGCATAGAAAAGGGCGGAGCCTTGCAGCCCCACCCACGATTTTTCTCAAAAATCGCCTTGCTTTACTTAAACAACCCGTCCGCTTTCAGGCCCTGATAGCACTCATCAATCGAGGACGAGGCCCGATCAATCAGCACACCAATCTCATCAGTCGTGATCACCAGCGGCGGCGAGATAATCATCCGATCGCCCACATGCCGCATGATCAGATTGTTGGCAAAGCACCGCTCGCGGCAGCGATAGCCAACCGTGCCAACATCCGACGAAAACTTCGCCCGCTTTGCCTTATCCGGTGTCAAAGCGATCGAGCCCATCAACCCCACCAACTGCGCATCGCCCACCATCGGGTGATCCGCCAGCGCCGCCCATTTCTTCGCCAGATACGGATGTGCCACATCGCGGACATGCTCGACGATCTTTTCTTCCTGCAAAATCCGCAGGTTTTCCAGCGCCACCGCTGCCGCTACCGGATGCCCGGAATAGGTGTAGCCGTGGTTGAAATCGCCGTGGCTGCCTAGCACTTCCGCCACTTCATCACAGACGATCGAGCCGCCAATCGGCTGATAGCCCGACGACAACCCCTTCGCGATGGTCATAATATGCGGCTTGATCCCGAATGTGGTCGAGCCAAACCAATTTCCCGTCCGCCCAAACCCGGTGATCACCTCATCCGCGATCAACAGGATGCCATACTTGTCCACAATACGCTGAATCTCCGGCCAATACGTCGAAGGCGGCACAATAACCCCACCCGCGCCCTGCACCGGCTCACCAATGAATGCCGCGACATTCTCGACGCCCAACTCAAGGATCTTCGCCTCAAGTTCCTGCGCCCGCATCAGCCCGAACGCCTCGGGCGTCATCTCGCCACCCTGCGCCCAATAGTTCGGCTCGCCGATATGCACCACACCCGCGATCTTGCCGCCGTGATTGTGAATCGCCGACATGCCGCCCAATGATCCGCCACCCAAGGTAGAGCCGTGATAGCCATTGTGCCGCGCGATGATGATGCGCTTTTCGGACTGGCCCTTGATGTCCCAATAGCGCCGCACCATGCGGATATTGGTGTCATTGGCTTCCGAGCCTGATCCGGCAAAGAACACATGGTTCATGCCCTCGGGGGCAAGTTCGGCGATCTTCGCGGCCAAAGCGATGGCAGGCACATGACTGGTCTGGAAAAACGTATTGTAATAGGCCAACTGATCCATCTGCGCCTTGGCGACATCGCCCAATTCGGTGCGACCATACCCAATGTTGACGCACCATAGCCCCGCCATGCCGTCGATAATCTTGTTGCCTTCGCTATCCGTCAGCCAGACACCCTTGCCCGCCGTCATGATCCGCGCGCCCTTTTTGGCCAGCGCGGCGTTCTCGGTAAACGGGTGCATGTGATGGGCGGCGTCCAGCGCTTGCAGTTCCGCCGTCGGCATGTGGTTGGTGATTTTGTTCATCGCATGACCCTCTTGATACGTGCGGCCATGCCCGAATCCGGTGGCCTTTGGATCAGGATATGATCAAACGAGTCCGTGTTCAAGGAATTTGATCAAATTATTTCGAGGTCGTTTTACCCGCCTAAATCTCACCACGCTGCAACGCCGCGCGCACCTGATCCACGCCCTGCGCAATGTCGCGCTGCATCGCAGCCGACAGACCAGGCGCATCGCCTGCCCGCATCGCCGCGAGGGCCTCTTTATGCGAATCCGGCAGGCTTGTGGCCCCACTGTGGGACGACACCACCCGCAAACTCGGTCCAAACCGCAGCCAAAGCGAGCGCGCCATATCCAACAACACGCCCGCCCCTGCCGCCTCATACAGAGCAAAATGGAAGGCATGATTGCTTTGCAGATAACCCGAGACATCATCGGCGCGGATCGCAGCGTCCACCGCCAAATCCAACGCCTCTAGCTTGGCAATCAGTGCAGGCGTGATCACCGCCAGCCCCGCCAGATGCGGCTCTATCGTCAACCGCGCAAAGGCGACCTGATCAAGATCGCCCGCCGTAAGCCGCGGCACCGTCACCCGCCGATTGCCCTGCGGCAGCAATGCCCCCTCCGCCGCCAAGCGCCGGATCGCCTCGCGCACAGGAGTCATCCCGGCCGCCAGCCCGGCCGTCAGGCCCTGAATCGTCACTGGCTGACCCGGCTGCAAAACCCCAAACAGGATCATGTCACGCAGGCGGGCATAGGTCGTCTCATGGGTCGGGATTTTACGGGCGTCTTCGGTCATGCGGCCTGCACTCATTGCTTTAAGCGCCGTTTATGACGGCAATGGCCCGGGTTGCAAGCCCGGCGTTTGTCGCAGGCGTTTCTCATACGCCCGGATGATAGCCAAACCGGGTAAAATCAGCACTCGACCCCTGCCCGGTCAAATCATAAGCCACCATGGCCACGAAAGCCCCGGTAAACGAGGCATGCTCACCGCGCCCGCCTTCATCCGAGATCACCGAGGCGTCAAGCACTGGGCCGAGCGGCTGGGCTTCACCGCTTTGCGCCCAGAAAATCGGTTGAGTGGCACGATCAACCTTGACCGACAGCGTGATCGGGCCATCCGGCGGCGGCACAGGATCGCTGAACGTCAGCGCCTCGGTCACGTCACCGATGCACGACACAATCCGCGCGCAGCGGCCATACCCCGGCTCATGCGTAATCAGGACCGCGTGAAATTTGTGACAATTGTAATAGGTCGTCAGCCCCGCCGCACATTGCCAATTCGGCGGATCGGCCAAAACAACAGTCTCTGCCCGGTAGGCCTGATGTTCTTGCCTGCGCGCAACCAGCGCGTGCTCAAACCAACTGCCCAAACTTTCGCGCCCGGTCAGCCGCAACGCCGTTCCGGTCATCGGGAAAATCCGCAGAGGGTACGGCGTGCGCAGCCATTGAAACTCGGGCGGCAGTGCTGTGGTCAGATCATGCACGCCAATCGGGCCGGGCATACGTTCACGCCCCGGCAAAGTAGCGGGCGGCACCAGTCCACCGCCTTCAAGGTAAAGCCAATCTTCAAGCCAGACGCATTTCGCCAACCCAGTCTCGCGCCCCGTCGCGCAGAACAGCCCACGCGGCCCCTGCACGGGCCTGCCGCAGAGATGGCTGTGAAACGCCGCTCCATCGGGCCCCTCAACATATTGACCATGCCCCACCCGCTGGATCGGATTGACCGGCGCAAAGCGGGCGGTCATCAGGTGCTGATTGGGATGGGTTTCATAGGGCCCGTGCAGCTTGCGCGACCGCGCCATCGTCTCCGCATGATCGTAACCTGTGCCGCCCTCGGCTGTGGTCAGGTAATACCAGCCGTTGCGTTTGAAAATATGCGGCGCTTCGGTCAGACCCAGCGTGGTGCCAGTGTAGATCGTGGCAACCTCGCCCAGCAGGCCATGCTCGGGGTGCCATTGCAGCAATTCGATGCCATCAAAGCGATCATGGGCTCGGTTTAACCCCGAGACTGCGGGGCGATGGTTCCAGCGCATGTTGGTGAACCATTTGCGGCCATCATCGTCGTGAAACAGCGAAGGATCAAAGCCCGATGAGGTGACATAGATCGGGTCCGACCCATCGCCATCAATCGTCGCACAGGTGACGATGTAGTTGTGGGCATCTTTGAACGCCCCGTCGAGCCGCTTCACATCGGTATAAACCAGCCAGAACTTGACATCGGCATGGCTCAGGCAAGGGGCTCAGACGCCGCAACTGTCAGGATTGCCGCGCATGTCAAGCTGGCTCGCGCGGCTCAAGGGTCGGGATACCAGCCGCCAATTCACCAGATCGCGGGAGTGGTGGATTTGCACGCCGGGATACCACTCGAAGGTCGAGGTAGCGATGTAGTAATCGCCCGCCACCCGGCAGATTGAGTGATCGGCGTTAAAGCCACGCAGCACCGGGTTCTCGATCATTGTCATCCCTCTTGCTGGCGCTTCCGTCTTGGCAGACGTCATCGCTGACACTAAGCGACGACGCCTGTCAGGGCGGAGGAGCGGCTAGCGCAGCAAAGCCCGCGCCTGATCTGGCCCCAAAGCGGCGGGGCGGGTGCAGGTGGTGGTCAGGGTGATGAATTCCCCGGTCTCGCCCGAACGCAACGCCGCCGTCATCACATCAACGCCGTGCAATGTCCGCTCCAGCGAACAGCGCGCATCGCGGCCTTCGGTGATCGCCAGCACCATATCGGCCATCCCCGCCGTGCGATAGTTCGCCTGATCCTCGCCGCGATGGCCCTTCTGGTTGACGATGCTGAAAGGATGATCCCACGCCTCGACAGGGGTAAGCACCCCATCCCGCCCAGCGATTTCCAAAGGCCCGCCAAAGAAGTTCGGATCGGGGACATAGAGGGTGCCTTCGGTGCCATAGAGTTCAAAATGGTTGCGCTTGTGGTGCCAGACATCCCAGCTTGCCGAGAAGCTGATCGTAGCACCCGAATGAAACTCCAGCAAAGCCTGAATGTTGCTGGGGGTCTTCACCGCAATCTCTTGCCCTTCCCGGTCGCCCGAGCCGATCACACGGGTCGGTGTCGCCGAAGATGTCAGCGCGCCAACACGGCGCACCGGACCCAGCAGGTTGATCAGATTGGCGATGTAATACGGCCCCATATCCATGATCGGGCCCGCGCCGGGCAGGTAGAAAAACTCAGGGCTCGGGTGCCAGCTTTCCGGCCCGTGACCTTGGATCGCGGCGCAGCCGGTGGTGATGGTCCCCAGCTTGCCTTCGTCAATCAACGCCCGCGCCTGCTGATGGGTGCCACCCAGAAACGTATCCGGGGCACAGCCGACCGCAAGGCCTTTGCTGGCCGCCAGATCGCGCAAAGCCACGCCTTCCGCCAAGGTCAGCACCAAAGGCTTCTCGGAATAGGCATGCTTGCCCGCCTCCAAAATCCGCTTGGTCACTGCGTAATGCGCGTCGGGGATGGTCAGGTTGATCACCACATCGACGGCATTATTCGCCAAGAGGTCATCGACCGACTGCGCTGTCACCCCAAATTCAGCCGCCCGGGCCTGTGCGGTGGCCATGTTCATATCGGCCACGGCCCGCACGTCCAGCCCTTTGAACAACGACGCCAGCCTCAGGTAAGAGGTCGAGATATTGCCGCATCCAATGATGCCAATGCCTAGATTTACCATGATATGTCCTTACAGCTTTTCCGCAGAAACCAGCGAGCGGCTTGCAAAGCGCGCGTGGTCGGTGGGGTTGTCATGCTCCATCACGAAATTCGTGACGCCAATTTTGCGCAAAGCGGGCAGGATCGCCGCCCAATCCACCACGCCATAGCCGAGATCGGCCCAGCCATCTTCGGCCAGATTCTCACCCTTCGGGGCGATGTCTTTGACATGGGCGGCGATGAGGCGGGACTTGTGGTCAGCAATCCACGCCAACGGGTCCGCGCCGCCGCGCACCACCCAAGCCACGTCCATCTCCCACCCAAGGTCCGGCCCGCCCTCAAACAAAGCCGTTTGCGGAATGGCTCCGTCGGCGGTTTTGACAAATTCAAAGTCGTGGTTGTGCCAGCCAAATTTCAATCCAGCATCGCGTATTGGCCCGCCCGCCTTTTGCAACCGCGCGCCCAGATCGTGCCAGCCCTTGCCGGTGGTGGGGCGCTCATCGGGATGAATCCACGGCACGATCACCTGTTCCATCCCCAAAGTCTGCGCCACTTTGATTGCCCAGTCCGGGGTGTCTTCCACCTGGCCCAGCCCAAAATGCCCCGATGGCATCTTCAGCCCACAGGCTTGCAGACCAGCATGCAGATCGGTCAGGCCTGTGGGGTCGGCATAAAGCCCGCCAAAGCCTTCGACGGCGCGGTAGCCGGTTTGCGCCAGCATCTCCAAGGTCTTAGCCAAGGGCGGAAAGTTACGCGAGGAATAGAGTTGATAGCTGAACATGATGCCTCCTCAGGCAGTCGGACCATAGGTCGCGGAATGAAGGTCTCGGATGGTGAAACGGGGCTCCGCGTGGGCTTGCGCGGGGGTGAAGGTTATGGTGGCGGGATGACCGGGGAACAGCGTGATCGCGTTGTGTGAGAAGCGACCGGGCTGATCGGATTCGACCGCGACAAACAGCGCGAGGGCTTCGGCGGTGAGCGTGATCTCATAGCTGCCACCGGCTTCGCGGACCTGATGGCTCAGATGCGCAGGCAAAAGATCGTAGTTTTTGTAAGGCTTTGGCGCGAAACTATCGCCAGAAATCAACGTGTCGCCGTCTGACCAAGTGTACGCCAGCATCTCTTGCGGGCCGAGATCGGTGGCGTCGATTTTCAGCGCCAGAACGGCGGTGTCGGCGACGTTGACCGTGGCTTCCGACAAAGGGCGCGTAATGCCATCCATCGCCACGGCCATGGCTTTCACCGTCACATCCAGCGGCGCACCATCGTTGACCGCGCGCAATTCGATGCCGCCCGCAACGGGGACCGCAGACACCAGCACCGTATGGAAAAACTGTTTCGCCATATGGTGCAACAGCTTCCAGCCGCCGCCGTGATCAAGGCTCGACCACGAACACACCGGCCAAGTGTCATTCAACTGCCAGATCAGCGCGCCCATGCAATGCGGCTTCAACGATCGCCAATGTGTGACGGCGGTTTTGATCGCCAAACCCTGCTGGACTTGGCTGAGATAAACGAAATTCTCAAAATCCACCGGGAAGCGGAAATAGCGGAACATGGTTTCCGCAATCCGCGCATTGCCGCCGGCGTTTTTCTGATGGCTCTCCATCACCGGGGCGGCGATGTTGAAATCTTTCGGATCGGCGAATTTGCGGATCACGTCCATCGAAGGATAGCTTTGAAAGCCAAACTCTGAACAAAACCGGGGGCTTACATCGCGGTAGTGATCAAAATCGCGCCCCTCGTGCCAGACCGACCAGAAGTGCATGTCACCTTTTGAATCATCATGCCACGCATCGCCAAAATCCATCGGGCCAGGGCTGGGCGAGGATGGCCACCAGACCGCATCCGGCACCGCCGCTTTCAAAGCGGTTTCAATCGTGCGGTTCAGCCGGTCATAGCCGACCAGATACAAATCCCGATTGGCACGGGTTTCCGGGAACCATGTCAGCGCGCCGATCAACTCATTGTCACCACACCACAACACCAGCGACGCATGATGGTGCAGGCGTTTAGCCTGCTCGGCGACCTCAACCGCCACATCGTTCAGAAAGGCATTATCGGCGGGGTAAATGTGGCAGGAGAACATGAAATCCTGCCAGACCATCAGGCCGAGTTCATCGCAAAGGTCATAGAACCAATCCGGCTCGTAGCGCCCACCGCCCCAGACCCGAATCATGTTCATATTGGCGTCCACTGCCGATTGCAGCAGATCGCGGGTGGCCTCGGGCGTGATCTGCCCCGACAAGGCATCCTGCGGAATCCAGTTCGCGCCCTTGGCAAAGATATCGCGGCCATTGACGCGGAACTTAAAGCCCAGACCTACGGCATCTTTGACATTGACCAAGACGGCATCGCGCAGCCCGATGCGGCGGGTGAGGCTCTGATCGCCAAACCCGATCACCAGATCATGCAGCACCTGCGCGCCCTGCCCGGCTGGCCACCAGAGTTCGGGGTTCTCCACCACCAGCGCCGCCACAGCCTGCCAGCGCTGGACTTTGGCTTGGGCGGTGACACCACAGAGGGCGAAGGTCACTTCGACCCCCTCCGCCGCGCCTTCCATATCCGCCGTCACCGTCACCACGGCGCGATTGGCAGAATGGGATCGCGCGATGCCCACCGATGCAATCCGCGCCAGGCTCAACGGTTCAAGATAAAAATCGCCGTAAACCCCGAAACTACCCAGCGCGATGTTCCAATCCCAACCGAAATCGCAAGACGGTTTGCGCAGCATATTGCCGTTATGGATCGGGGTGTTGTTGGCGCTGAACGGCACGAAATACGGTTGCGCCGCTTGGCGTTTAGCGGCCTCCACCTCGGGCGAGCGAAAGGTGATTGCGATGTCATTCGCCCCCAGCCGCAGCACGGCAGACAGATCAATGCGGTAGCTGCGGAACATATTGTCCGAAGCCAGAACCGTCACCCCGTTCACCGCAATTTCGGCCACGGTGTCCAGCAACGACACCACTAGCACAAGGTCGGTGCGGCTGACATTGAAGCTGCGCCTGGCGACCCAATCGCGGCCACAAATCCAGCGCAGATCATATTCATTGCGGCCCCAATAGGGATCGGTAATCGCCCCTGCGGCGTGCAAGGCGGTGATGCCATCCCCCGGCAAAGCGAAAGCGACAGAATATGCGCCGCTTTCATCGCAAAGCGTCCAGCCTTCAGCCAAATCCATTGTCTTAGACCCGCTGTTCGGATGCGGTGTCGAAAATCGACGCCTTCGGAATATCCACCTTCAGATGCACCGGGGTGCCCGGTGCCATCCGGCGTTCCACCGGCACGCGAACCGACATTTTCAGACCGCCCTCGGCCTCCAGCCAGACCAGAGAATCCGCCCCCATCGGCTCGTCAATTTCCACCACCGCCGGGATTGTCAGACCGGGTTCAGCGTGGTCCTGAATGTGCAGATGCTCGGGGCGCAACCCAAGGATGGCTTTCGGGCGCTCCAAAATCGCACCGCCCTCATAGCCCGCAAGGTTGATCCTGGTGCTGGCAAACTGAAACGCCGCCCCACCGTCAATCGTAGCCCCATGCAGGAAGTTCATCGACGGGCTGCCGATAAACCCCGCCACGAACAGGTTCGACGGGCGGTTGTAGATTTCCTGTGGGGCGGCGAGTTGCTGGATCAGGCCGCCGCGCATCACCGCAATGCGGTCGGCCAAAGTCAAAGCCTCAATCTGATCATGCGTTACATAGACCATCGTGTTGTTCAGACGGCTGTGCAAGCGCTTGATTTCCACCCGCAATTCGCTGCGCAGCTTGGCATCCAAGTTCGACAAAGGCTCGTCAAACAGGAACACATCGACATCGCGCACCAAAGCCCGCCCGATGGCCACGCGTTGCCGCTGACCGCCCGACAAAGCCGCAGGTTTGCGGTCCAACAACGGCTCAATCTGCAAAATCCCCGCCGCCCGTGCGATGCGCTTGTCGATTTCGTCCTTCGGCATCCGGGCGTTTTTCAGGCCGAACGACAGGTTGCCGCGCACCGTCATCTGCGGATACAAAGCGTAGCTTTGGAACACCATGCCGATGCCCCGCTCGGACGGTTCGGCCCAGGTGACGTTCTTGCCCTTAATCCAAATCTCGCCGTCGGTGATGTCCAACAGACCCGCCAAGCAGTTCAGCAAGGTCGATTTTCCGCAACCCGATGGCCCCAGCAGCACGATAAACTCGCCCTCTGCGACGTCGATATTCATGTTTTTCAGCACCGAAACCGAACCGAAATTCAAGCTCAGGTCTTTGACTTGGATGGAATGGGTCTGGATCGAAGGAGTCTGGTTAGAAGGAGTCATGGGGTCAGCCTTTCACGGCGCCAGCAGCAATGCCGCGAACAAAGAGTTTGCCAGAGACGAAGTAGATGATCAGCGGCACAAGCCCCGTCAGCAACGTCGCCGCCATATTGACGTTATATTCCTTCACCCCCTGCACCGAGTTGACGATATTGTTCAGCTGCACCGTCATCGGGTAAATCTCGGGCTTGGTGAACACGACGCCGAACAGGAAGTCGTTCCAGATGCCGGTGATTTGAAGGATCAGCGCCACCACGAAAATCGGCAGACTCATCGGCACCATGATCTGAAAGTATATCCGCCAGAACCCGGCACCATCGACGCGGGCGGCTTTGAACAATTCTTCCGGCAAGCTGCTGAAATAGTTCCGAAACAGCAAGGTCAGGATCGGCATCCCGAAGATGGTATGCACAAGGATCAAACCGTAGAGCGTGCCGTAAATCCCCAATTCGCGCAGCAGAATCACGATCGGGTAAAGCATGATCTGATAAGGAATAAAGCTGCCGAAAATCAGGATGGTGAAGAACACTTCACTGCCTTTGAAGCGCCAGTTCACCAGCGCATAGCCGTTCACGCTTGCCACGATGATCGAGATAATCACCGACGGCACAGTGATCATCACCGAGTTCCAGAAGCCCCTTGAAAGCCCGTCACAATTCAACCCGGTGCAAGCCTGCGACCACGCCTTGACCCACGGCTGAAAGGTGATCTCGACCGGAGGGGCAAAGATATTGCCCATGCGGATTTCCGGCATGCCTTTCAGCGAGGTCATCACCATCACCCAAAGCGGCAGCAGGTAGTAGACTGACACCACAAACAAGGTGCCATAGAGCATGATATTGCCGCCAGAGAACCGCCGCTTCGGCTTGGCCCCGCGTGGCTGCACGCCCGTCGCGCCGTGACCCGCTCCGCCGTGAATTGCTACATCAGCCATGCTTTTTGCCCCCAAATTCCAGATAGGCCCAAGGCACCAGCACGATCAGCACCGACAGCAGCATCATCGTGCTGGCGGCAAAGCCTTGGCCAAGGTTTTGCGCGGTGAACATATAGCGATACACATACATTGCAGGCACCTGGCTGGCATTGCCCGGCCCGCCGGAAGTTTGTGCGACCACCAGATCGTACAGCTTGATGATGCCTGCCGCGACGATCACCAAAGTGGTCATAAACACCGGCCGCATCATCGGGATCACCACGAAGATGTAGGTTTTCCACTTTGGGATGCCGTCGACGCGAGAGGCTTTCCAGATATCTTCATCAATGCCACGCAGGCCCGCCAGCATCAGACACATGGTAAATCCCGTGCCCTGCCACAAACCAGCAATCAGCAAACCATACAAAACCGTATTTGGATTGTGCAGCGGATCGAAGGTGAAAGTCTCAAACCCCATCCGGCGCACCACCTCTTGAATCCCCATCTCGGGGTTCAAAATCCACTGCCAGACGAGGCCGGTGACGATGAAGGACAAAGCGAAAGGATACAGCATGATGGTGCGGAATGTGTCTTCAAAGCGGATTTTCTGATCCAGCAGCACCGCCAGCACAAAGCCCATCACGATGGTGAAGATCAGCGACATCACGCCATAAAACGCAAGGTTCCAGATAGCGGCATTCCACAGATCATTCGACCAAAGCCGCTTGTATTGGTCGATACCAACAAACTCCAACCGCGGTAACAGCTTGGAATTGGTGAAGGAATACAGCACCGTCCACAATGTGCCACCGACGAACACCACCATGGTGGTCAGCACCATCGGCACCGCCGCGACCTTGGCATTCAGGTTGCGAAACAGCCGCAGCCCCCTTGGTTTTCCTGCCATGCTCTACCTTCTCCCCCGCAAATCCGTACCTGGTCACAAAAGCGCCGCCCGAACGGGTCGGACGGCGCTTTTGCAGTGCAAGGCTTAAAGCCCGGTTTTCAGGATTTCGACGTAACGCGCTTGGGCATCTTCTGGGGTCATGTCGCCGCTCCAGAATTCGCTTTGCATGTCGCCCAGCTGCGTCTGCACATCCGGCGACCAAACCTGATCGCCAGCGGGCACGACATTGCCGGATTTCAGAATCTCAAGACCCTTTTTCATGCAATCATTGGCGGCAGACATGTCGATATCGCCCCGGATCGGCAGCGAGCCTTTCTTCAGGTTGAACGCCACCTGCACATCCGGGCTGACCAGCAGCGCCGCCAGACGTTTTTGTGCGGCTTCCTGATCGGGATCGGTCAGTTTCGGGAAATAGAACGCATCGCCGCCGGTCGAAAGGTAAGCGTTCAGCCCCAGCCCCGGCAGGCAGGTGTAATCCTTGCCGGCGACCTTGCCTGCCACCGCAAACTCACCCTGCGCCCAGTCGCCCATGATCTGACCCGCCGCTTCGCCGGTGATCACCATGTTGGTGGCTTGGTTCCAGTCTTGCACCGTCGATTTCGACGCCAGTTTGCGCGCATCCGCCGAGGCTTGGAACACCTTCAGCATCTCAGGACCCGCTGCGGCTTCCATATCTTTGTCGACGTTGACCTTCTTCCACAGATCAAGCCCACCGATGCCAACCGCAATCGCGTTGAACGCAAGGTTTGACTGCCAAGCCTGGCGGCCCAAAGCCAACGGGATCTTTCCAGCCGCTTCAACCTGTGGTGCCGAGGCTACAAATTCCGTCCAGTTGGTCGGGATCGGGATGCCCAGATCTTCGTAAATCTTGTTGTTGATCCACAGCCATTCCGGCGAGTGAATGTTCATTGGCGCACAGTAAACCTTGCCGTCAATCGTGCAACCATCCAGCAGCGAGATCGGGTTGATCACGTCGCGCCACTTGTTGGCTTCGGCCACATCGGTCAGATCCAGCATCAAGCCAGCCTGCACCAGCTCCAAAGCTTGCTGGCCGTGGTTGAACTGCGTCGCCCCCATCGGATCGCCGCCGGTGATGCGTGCGATCATCACCGGGCGGGCGGTATCACCGCCACCTGCAATCGCGCCATCGACCCAATGATCGCCCGATGCATCAAAGGCTTTCGCAAGTTCGGCCACCGCCGCCGCTTCGCCGCCAGAGGTCCACCAATGGGTGACTTCCAGATCGGTGGCATAGGCCCCGGACGGCAGTGCCACCGACAACAACAGGCCAGCAACCAGTTTCCAATTCTTCATAAGATCCTCCCAGATCATTAAGCTTTCGCGGTTTCTATATCGTTATAGTCCGATCCTATAACGTTATAGTTTTTTCAATCAAGCAATCTTTTCGCTTGTCGGTTGTAAAATTCTGCGCCTTGATGATTGTGGTATGTGCAGGATCTTCGGTTTGGGCGGTGCCGTTTGCGGGTGAGGAAGTCTCTGAAATTATGGGCAAGTTGGCGCGCTTTGCCATCGCAACTCATCGGGCATCCGCCGCAGGTCGCACCGGAAAAAGCGAATCACAGGGCTGGAAGATTGCGTGGATTACCGCCAAAAGAAGCGGCAGGGTTCGGGAATGGACGCGATGACAGAATCACCCCTGCCCCTTGTTGGGGCGGAACGGCCCACGCTGAAAACCATCGCCGCCGCCACCGGGCTTGCGATTGCCACGGTCAGCCGGGCGCTAAAAGATGCGCCCGATATTGGTGAGGAAACCAAGCGCCGCGTGCGCGAAACCGCGTTGAAACTGGGCTACAGGCAGAATCGCGCGGCTGTGCGTTTGCGCACCGGAAAGACCAATGTGATTGCCTTGCTGCTCTCGACTGAATCCGATGTGATGAACCACACCTCCAAGCTTTTATACTCGATCGCCGACGCCCTGCGCGGCACCGCCTACCACCTGGTGGTGATGCCGTTCTTTCGCGACCAAGACCCGATGGACCCGGTGCGCTATATCGTCGAGACCGAAAGCGCCGATGGCATCATCCTGAACCAGACCAAGCCCGACGATCCGCGCATCCGTTATATGACCGAGCATCACATCCCCTTCGCCACGCATGGCCGCACCGATATGGGGCTCGATCACCCTTATTTCGACTATGACAACGAAGCCTTTGGCCGCTTGGCCGTGCAAGCCTTGGCCGAACGCCAGCGCCGCCATGTCTTGATGATCGCCCCGCCGCGCAACCATATGTATGCCCGCCATATGATCATCGGGGCCAGCCAAGAGGCCGCTGCGCGCAATATGCGATTTGAATTGGCAACCGAAATCACCTCGGACAGTTCTGCCGATGATATCGAAATCGCCATTGCCTGTCGGTTCGCAAGCTCCCCCCCCGATTGCATCATCGCCGGATCAACCACGGGCGCGATTGCAGCGGTGGCCGGGGCCGAACGTGTCGGCTTACAGATTGGCCAAGATTTCGATGTGGTGGCAAAAGAGGCGATCCGCCTGTTGCACCGCTTTCGCAAAGAGATGATCGTGGTGCAAGAAGATGTGGCGCGTGCCGGGAACTTTCTGGCCCGCGCCGTGATGGCCGCGATAGAGGGCCGCGCGCCGGATCAGGGACAAGCACTGGAAGTGCCGCAAGCCACGGACTTCCGCACGGGAAATTAGGGAGAGACCATGAAAACGATCAAAGGCCCGGCGCTGTTTCTGGCGCAATTCGCAGGCGATGCAGCGCCGTTCAACTCATTGGATGCCATCACAAAATGGGCCGCCGACTGCGGTTACAAAGGCGTGCAGATCCCATCATGGGACGCGCGGCTGATTGATCTTGACCGCGCCGCCAGTTCAAAAACCTATTGCGATGAAATCAAAGGCATCGCTGCCGCGAATGGCGTGCAGATCACCGAACTCTCCACCCACCTGCAAGGCCAGTTGGTCGCGGTGCATCCCGCCTATGACACCCAGTTTGATGGCTTCGCCGCCCCAGAAGTGCGCGGCAACCCGCAAGCCCGGCAGGAATGGGCGGTGGATCAAGTCACCAAAGCCCTGACCGCCTCCAAAAACCTTGGTCTCACCGCGCATGCCACCTTCTCGGGCGCGCTGGCTTGGCCCTACCTCTACCCATGGCCGCAGCGTCCCGCAGGTCTGGTCGAGGAAGCCTTCAATGAACTCGCCCGCCGCTGGACGCCGCTGCTGGATCACGCCGATGCCTGCGGTATTGATCTATGTTATGAGATTCACCCCGGCGAAGACCTGCATGATGGCATCTCGTTTGAGATGTTTCTGGAGCGTGTCAACAACCACCCCCGCGCCAACATGCTATACGATCCCAGCCACTATGTGCTGCAACACCTTGATTACCTTGAGCATATCGACATCTACCACGAGCGGATCAAGATGTTCCACGTCAAGGATGCTGAACTCAACCCCACAGGCCGCCAAGGTGTCTATGGTGGCTTTCAATCCTGGATCAACCGCGCGGGCCGCTTCCGTTCGGTGGGCGATGGTCAGGTCGATTTCGGCGGCATCTTCTCAAAACTGACGCAATACGGCTTTGACGGCTGGGCAGTAGTGGAATGGGAATGTTGCATCAAGCATCCCGAAGACGGCGCGCGCGAAGGTGCTGCTTATGTCGCCAAACAGATCATCCGCGTCACCGAGAAGGCGTTTGACGATTTCGCCGACGCGGGCACCGACCGCGCCGCCAACCGCCGCATGTTGGGATTGGAGTAGATCATGGCCATCACCGCAGCCCACACCGCACGCGCCCCCCGCATCCGCCTTGGTATGGTGGGCGGCGGGCGCGGCGCTTTCATCGGTGCCGTCCACCGCATCGCCTCGCGCATTGACGATCAATACGAACTGGTCGCAGGCGCGTTTTCGTCAGACCCCGAACGCTCCGCCGCCTCTGCCGCCGATCTTGGGGTTCCGCGCAGCTATGGGTCATTCACCGAAATGGCGCAAAAAGAAGCCCGCCGCAAAGACGGCATCGAGGCTGTCGCCATCGTCACCCCCAACCACATGCACGCCCCCGTCGCTTTGGAGTTTCTGAAGCGCGGCATTCATGTGATCTGCGACAAACCGCTGACCGCCACCTTGCCCGAGGCCAAGAAACTGGCGAAAGCCGCCGAAGCCTCTGGCGTGGTCTTCGCCCTCACCCACAACTACACCGGCTACCCGATGATCCGCCAAGCCAAAGCCATGGTGCAGGCGGGCGATCTGGGCGACATTCGCCTTGTGCAGGTCGAATACGCGCAAGACTGGCTGGCGCACGAGGTGGACAACAAGCAGGCCGATTGGCGCACCGATCCGGCCCGGTCCGGCGCGGGTGGATCGACGGGGGATATTGGCACCCATGCGTTCAATCTTGCAAATTTCGTCTCCGGCCTGAGCCTCTCCGAACTCGCAGCCGACCTGCAAAGCTTCGTTCCGGGCCGCCGTGTCGATGACAACGCCCATGTCCTGCTGCGCTACACCTCAGGTGCGCGTGGCATGCTGTGGTGTTCACAAGTGGCTGCGGGGCAAGAAAACGGCCTGCGCTTGCGGATTTACGGCACCAAAGCCGGGATCGAGTGGGAGCAAGAAAACCCCAACTACCTCTGGGTCACGCCCATCGGGGCGCCGCGCTACCGCCTGACCCGTGGCGGCGCTGGCACCGGCGATGCCGCAGCCCGCGTCACCCGCATCCCACCCGGCCATCCCGAAGGCTATCTGGAAGGCTTCGCCAATATCTACGCCGAGGCCGGACGCGCCATTATCGCGCGGCGCGACGGCAGCCTACTGGATAGCGCGGTCAGCTTTCCGGGGCTGAAAGAGGGCCTTGAAGGCGTCGCCTTTGTCGATGCCTGCGTGCGGTCTTCGGGTAAGAATGGCGCTTGGACGAAACTGGCGCTGTAACACCGCCTGCCCCCCGCGCAACCGGAATTTTCGAAAATTCCGGCACGATTTTTCTCAAAAATCGGCTGCGCGGGGCTCAAACGTTGCGCAACCGATCCCGGTTCTGAGCCAGCCAAAACGCCGTCAGCACCGTCGGCGCATTGGAAATCTCGCCCGACCCCACCAGCGCCATCAGCCGCTCAAAGCTGATCAAATGGCCGCGAATATCTTCCGCCTCACCATCCACCCCAAACACCCCCGCCGCCGTGTCCGGCAGATCGGTCAGCGCGACAAACGAATACAGGAACTCGGCAGAACACCCCGGCGTCGGATAATAGCGCGCGACCGGCAGCAGATCCGTCAGCACCAAGCCCGCCTCCTCCACCGCCTCGCGCTTTGCCGCCGCAACAGGCGTTTCCCCCGGATCAATCCGCCCCGCTATCGCCTCGATCTGCCAAGGTTGCGGATCGCCGCGCAGATAGGGGCCAGCGCGGAACTGATCAATCACCAAAACCCGGTCACGCACGGGGTCATAAGGCAGCACCGTCACCGCATCGCAGGCGATGAACCCGGCCCGCGTCACCTGCGGGCTCATGCTGCCGTCAAAGCGCCGGAAACTGACGTCGATCTCCTCCATCGCGAAAAACCGCGCGTAGGGTTCGCGCAGCGCCGCAACCGCCACATCCCCCGCCTCGGCATGATGGCGCAACGCGGTCGGCGCACCGCGTGATGCCCGCACCCGAGACGCCCCCCGCGCCAACATCTGCTCAAACCGCGCCGCCACTGCACGCGGCGGCTTCACCCCGAACAGCGCCAGATAATCCTTGGCCATCGCCACAAACTCCGCGCCATAAATGCGCTGCCAATCGGCCAAAAGCCAAGGCGCGCCACGGCTGCGCGGGCAATCTGATACGTCCGCAATATATACAAAAGCCTCGATTGCACCCTCGGCATGGATCACCTGCATGGGATGCGCGCGAAAGCCAAAGCCGCCCTCAAAGAAATCCAGTCGCGCCACATCGAGATCAGAGTCTGCGTGCAACAATATCCCCTCTGCCTGCGCGCCCATCAGGGGCGCGAGGATCGGAAAGCTGCTGTCCTTAGCCCAAAACAACGCATGATCGGCAAGCGCCGCAGATTGAACTTCGAAAGCATGCCCCAGCACCGCTTCCAACAGCGGCAAATGCCGCAACGTGCCGCAGAAAAAGTAACGCCTGCTCAAGACCAGCGCTTCCCGGCCCATTCGCTGGCCAGCCCTGCGACAACGCCGCCGATCAGGATCACCCCCAGCATATCCGGCACCACCAGCATTTTGCCGTAATCAAACATCAGCTGGAAAACCCCCAAAACCGCTTCCATCGGGCCGTCATACATCATCCGCATGGATTTCTTCAGCATGAAGTACAGCGAAAACGCCAACAGCGCCCAAAACACCAGAATCAGCGCCGTCACCAGCCCGGCGTTGATCGCCTCGCGGTAGCCTTTGCGCGTCAGCTTGCCCATCACCAGCCAACCGGTGATAAAGCCAATCGCTGCCGTGATCTCGCGGAAATAGCCCAAAGGTGTGCCCTCGGGCAGATATTTCACAAACGTCTGCGCTGCGAGAAAACCCAGAAGCGCATAGGCAACCGCAGCGACAAGTTTTGAGGCAGTGGGCATGGCGATCCTTCATCTGTACAAGCCAGACCGCCCTGCCGCGTCTAGCCAATCGGCCGCGTCAGGGTGATCTGCGTTACATCGCAGTTTCCGCCCTCAAACGTGCCAGCACAAGAGGCGAGATAAAAGTTCCACATCCGCCGGAATCTCTCATCAAAGCCAAGCCCAGCCGCTTCGGCCCAGCGCGCGTTGAAACTGTCGTACCAGCGCCGCAAAGTCTGGCTGTAGCTTTTGCCAAACTCAATCGAGCCTTTCACCTTCAGCCCAGCGCGTTCCGCCTCGCGTTTCAGCACCGAAGGGCTGGGCAACATACCGCCGGGGAAGATGTATTTCTGAATGAAATCAACAGCCTTACGATAAGTCTCAAACCGCGCTTCCTGCACGGTGATGATCTGCAACGTGGCATGACCGCCGGGCTTCAAACGATCCCGCACGGTGTCAAAATACACCGGCCAATACTTCTCACCCACCGCCTCAAACATCTCGATACTGGCAACCCCGTCATAAACCCCGGTCTCGTCGCGGTAGTCTTGCAGCTTGATTTCCACCTTATCCTGCAGCCCCAACCGTTGCATCCGCGCCACGGCATAATCGTGCTGCGCCTGACTGATCGTCAAAGCCGTCACCCGCAGCCCGCGTTCTTTCGCGGCATATTCGGCAAAACCACCCCAGCCGCAGCCGATCTCCAGCACATGATCGCCGGGTTTCGCCCCCATCTGATCGACCATCGAAGCATATTTTTGCGCCTGCGCGGTTTCCAAACTCTCTTGCCCGGTGCGATAAATCGCCGCCGAATAAGTCATGCTGTCATCCAGCCACAACTTGTAGAAATCATTGCCCAGATCGTAATGATGCGCGATGTTCTTCTTGGCTTGGGTTTTCGAATTCGATTGCAGCCAAAACCGAAACCGCTCAAACGCACGCACCAAAGCCATGCCGGGAAAGGCATCATAAACCGCGCTATTGCCCTCATGCATCAGATCCATGAACGCCATCAGATCGGGGCTGGACCAGCCGCCTTCGACATAAGCCTCACAAAACCCCAGATCACCCTCACGGATCAGCCGCGCGAACAGGTCAGCATCGTGGATGTCGATCCGCGCCACAGGCCCCGGAGCAGCGCCTTCAATGCGAAACTGCCGCCCATCGGGCAAGCCAAACTCCAACCTTCCGCGTTGCAGCTTTTTCGCCATGTCAAATACGGTTGCGAAGTAGCGCGGCAACCGCTTTTGGCCTTTGGTTGTCGTCAACACGGTCATCATTCCCTCGCATCTGTATCTGTTTGCGCAGCGCCATCTCCGCGCGCGGCATAGGCCGCAAGCGCGCGCGCACGCCCCTCAGCCAATGTCACAATCGGGGCCGGATAAGCCCCGGTGCGCGACTGCCACGCCTTTGGCACAGCGGCAAAATAACTCAACGCATCAGCCCCCGGCTTGGCCGAGATCTCTGCAATCCAGCGTCGCCGATATGCCGCATCGCTGTCAAATTTTTCGGCCTGACCTGTCGGGTTAAACACCCGGAAATACGGTGCCGCATCGGGGCCAGAGCCTGCAACCCATTGCCAGCCCATCGCATTGGATGCCTCATCCCAATCAGTCAGACATTCGGCAAACCACGCCTGCCCGATCCGCCAATCCGTCAGCAGATGCTTGGTCAGGTACGACGCCACCACCATCCGTGCGCGGTTATGCATCCGCCCAGTCACATACATCTCACGCATCGCGGCATCGACAAACGGCTCGCCGGTCATGCCCCGTCGCCAAGCCTCGGCGTCGCGGTTGTCACCGCGCCACGGAAAGGCGTCCCAGCCCTCGCGCCAGCTTTGCGTCAGGATATGCGGCGAATGATGCATCAGATGATACGCAAACTCGCGCCACACCAACTCCTTGCAAAAATGCTCCGCCCCCGCATCACCCTGATGTAAAGCCCGCTGCCCTGCCGCCCAAATTGTCCGCGGCCCGATCTCGCCCCAAGCGAGGTTCTCCGACAGCCCCGAGGTCGCGCCGATCACCCCCGGAAAATCCCGCGCCGCCTTGTAGCGGTCCACCGCCGTGTCGATAAACGCGTCCAACCGCGCCAGCGCCGCCGCCTCGCCCACCCGCTGATGCGGCAAACACACCGCCGCCCCGCGCCGCATTGCCGCGCCCATCTGCCAGTCGGCCAAATCGTCGGACTCAGGCCAAACCTGCGGCGCACGCATCGCCGTCACCGCAGGCACGGGCGCTGCAAAACCCCGCGCCGACACCGCCCGCCAGAACGGCGAATACACCTTGTAATAGCCGCCCTGCCCGGTCGCCACCTCCCAAGGCTCAATCAGCAAAGCCCCCGGAAAACTATCCGCCACCAGCCCCTTACCGCGCAAATCCGCCTTCACGCTTGTATCGCGTGCAACCGCCTGCGGATCATACATCCGCTGCCACATCACACCAGCAGCCCCGGTTTCCGCAACCAGCCCTTGCAAAACAGCGAGCGCATCGCCGCGCCGCAAAATCAACCGCTGCCCAATGGCAGCCAGCGCTTCCGCAAACCGCGCAAGCCCCAGCCCCAACCGCCATTTCGCAGCCGCCCCCAAAGCCTCGGCCTGTGCATCCAGCACAAATACCGGCAGCAATGGCCGCCCCGTCGCCACAGCCGCCGCCAACATCGGGTGATCTGAAAGCCGCAAATCCCGCCGAAACCACAAAATCAAAGGCTGATCTGCCATCACATCCCACACTATTTCAAACTCTTACGCAGCCAAGCCCTGATCAGATCACAAGTTCATCCTCTGTGCACAAATATCCTGCGGGGGAAGCGGAGCGGGGGGCGCAAAGCCCCCCCGATTTCCGCAACGGAAATCGTCCACGATTTTTCTCAAAAATCGCTACAGCACCCGGTCCAGCGCAGCGATCAACTGCGTAACCTCCGACGCCGAGGTATAATGCACCAGCGACATCCGCAGCACCCCCTGCTCCAGATCAACCCCCATCGCCGTCAACGGCCGCACCGCATAAAAATCGCCCGCCCAACAGGCAATGCCCTCACGCCCCAAAGCCTCTGACACAGGCTCCGCCGCGCGGTCCAGCACCACCGCCACCGTCGGCGCGCGCGCCTCAGCCGCCCTTGGCCCGATCAGCCGCAAATCATTGCGCGCCGCAAGATAGTCCAGCAGCGGTGCCACCACCGCCACCTCATGACTGCGCATCAGATCATGCACCGCCCGGTTCCGCACCGCCGCATCCGCCTCGGCCGCAAAATGATGCCCATGCAACGCGTCAATGTAATCCGCCATCCCCGCACAAGCCGCGATCTGCGCATGATCCGGCCCGGCAGGGGTGAACCGCTTATAAAGCGACCCGGCATTGAAATAATGCCCCTGCGCCGGCAATTCAGCCCCAAACTCCTCGGAGATCAGCATGATCCCCTGATGCGGTCCGTAAGTTTTGTAGGCCGAGAACAAATACACATCGCAGCCCAAGCTTGCAAAATCCGGCAACCCATGTGGCGCATAAGACACCCCATCCACCACCACCCGCGCACCAGCCGCCTTTGCAAGTGCCGAAATCGCCGCCACATCATTGATCTCGGCCACCACGTTCGAGCAATGCGGCAAACATACCAACCGCACTTTGCCATCCGCCAACAGCCCGCTTAAATCCGCCGGGTCCAAACTCCCCGTCTGCGGATCAATCTGCCACTCGCGCACCTCGATGCCCTCGTCCGCCAGCCGCCGCCACACGCCAGAATTCGCCTCATGGTCCTGATTTGTCACCACAATCGCGGCTTTCGCCCCGCGCAGCCAAACCCGCACCGCCTGTGCGAGCACATAGGTATTGGCCGAGGTTGAAGGCCCAAACGACACCTGCTCCGCCTTCACCCCCATCAGCCCAGCCAACCGATCCCGTGCCTCATCCATCTCAGCCCCGCCCGCCTGCGCCCCCGGATAAGGGCCGTAAGGTTGCACTTTGCGATCCAGATAAAACCGATGCAGCCGGTCCACCACCTGACGGCAGGGATAAGACCCGCCAGCATTCTCAAAAAACGCATGGCTGCCCAGCACAGCACTGTCAAAAGCCGGAAACTGGCTGCGCACGAAATTCAGATCAAGTTGGGTCATCAGACATCCCTTTTGCGGTTAAAGACAACGGCCCAGGCTGGTTCCACGGATAAGCAAAGGCCGTGGCAGGTCTTCCAGCCAAGCCGCAGCCCCGCACAGGCGCTGTGGCAGAACCCGCATGACGCAGGCACGAAGCAAACTTAGCCAAGGATTGACAAGGCGTAAACCCCCTCTCAATCCCCTAAAACTTGTCTAAAATTTGCTTTCATCTTGGCGCAAATACTCCACGGGGGTGCAGGGGGTGTGAAACCCCCGCTTCCCCGGCCAGCAAAGCTGCCAAACTTTGATCAAAATTCCACCAATCCCCACCCTCGCCCGCCAATCCCACAATAACCGCTTGAGCCAAGGCGACGCCCGCTCTAGCTTCAAAGCACATCCAAGCCGCATCCGACATAAGTGGCACCCCAACAGCCGGAAGGAACTTCATGCGCCTTACAAAACTTTTCGCCAGCACCGCCGTCGCCCTCAGCTTCGCCAGCCTTGCCCATGCCGCCGACCCAGACCTCACGGTGTTCGACTGGGCGGGCTTTGAAAATCAAACGCTGATCGAGGCTTACGTTGCCAAAAACGGCGATATGCCGACCTATTCCTTCTTCGGCGACGATGACGAAGCGTTCCAGAAAGTTTCCAACGGCTTCAAAGCCGATGTCGCCCACCCCTGCGCGCAAATGGTGCAGAAATACCGTGACGCGGGCCTGATCGAGCCGTGGGATATCAGCAAAATCCCGCTCTACGGTGAAATCGGCGAGCGCTACAAGAACTCCAAAATCTTCGCCGACGACACCGGGGTTTGGTATATCCCCACCGACGGCGCCTATACCGCCATCGCTTATAACACCGATCTGGTGAAGCCCGAGCAAGTCGCCTCGCTGCAAGTGTTCACCGATCCGGCCTTCGCGGGCAAAATCTCGCTGCCCGACAACACCGATGACACCTGGTCGCTGGCATTGCTTGCCACAGGCGTTTCGGATTGGACCAATGTGACGGATGAACAATTTGCCGCCGCCGCCGCTTGGTTGCGTCTGGCGCATGCCAATGTCCGCACCTATTGGGCCGATCCGTCGGAACTGGCGCAACTGATGAAAACCGGCGAAGTGGTGATCGCATGGACATGGAACGACGGCGTTGCCAACTTGAAACGCGAAGGCGTCCCGGTCGCCTTCCAACGCACCCCGAAAGAGGGGGTGGCGAACTGGTTCTGCGGCTATGTCAACTTCAAGGACGGCCCCGGCAAAGAAGAAAAAGCCTATGATTTCATCAATGCGTGGCTGGATCATGGCTCGGCCAAAGGCCTGCTTGCGAACTTCGGCTATGTCCACGCCAATGATGTGGCGATGAAAGACATCCCGCTGGAAGAACTCAAAGCCCATGACGTTGATCCCGTCGATGGCATCCTGCTGTCGCAGGTGCCGATTGATCCCGCGATGCGCGACCGCATGACGCAAGAGTTTGAGATGATCAAATCCGGCTTCTGAGCCGCCGCTGAAACCACAAAACGCCCGCAATCCGTTGCGGGCGTTCTGCTTTGCGCTGCACCCGCTGCCCCAGAAACCCCGCAATCGTTAACAAATCCTTAAATCCGCACCGCCAACCCATTGATCTAAAACAGATAAAAAAGGTCCCGCGTTGGGACCGCACACCACCTTGCGCGCCCTGCGCCCTGCCCCTATATTAAGCCTGTCCGGGGCAACTCGGAATATGGCGATAAACGCACCCATAATAAACGGCTCGGACCCGGGGGCGGTACCCGGCGACTCCACCATTTCACCCTTTCATTTGGGGCGTGTGGGGTCGAAATAGGATCGACGAACGTCTAAAGGGGCCAGCTTTTGCTCGGTGAGGTACTACCGTTATCGGTCCAAACGTACAGTTGCAAATGACAACCGTGCTCCGGCAATGGCTTTGGCTGCGTAAGCAGTTCGAGTCGCCGAAACTAAGTCCTTGCGCTTAGCCGCGTAAGGCGGGGTCCGCCGGAACCTGGCAACAGAATCCGGCACTTTTACCTCTTTATTTTCAAAATATTGCGCGCTGATTTGACGTATCAATCTGCGCAGATTTTCCAACGCCCCTCCGCATCCCCGCTTGACGCATCCCCCCGAATTTCCTATCCAAACTCATGGGGTCCGCGAACACCCCGTGAGGCTCAGGCCCAAGGCTCGCATCCCATGTCACCGCACAGGATGCCCCATGCCCGGACCCAACATGATCACCCCCGCCCAACTGATGCGCCTGATCGGCCTGCCCGATGCCCCCGCAATCGTTGATGTGCGTATTGCCGAAGACCTCGCCGCCGATCCCCGCCTGATCCCCGGCAGCTTCGTGCTGCCGCATGATCGCTTCGATCCCGCCCCGGCCACTCTGCTGGGCCAAAAGGTCATCGTGGTCTGCCAACGGGGGCGCAAACTTTCTGAGGGTGTCGCAGCCCTGCTGCGCAGCCAATCCGTTGACGCGCAGGTTTTGGAAGGCGGCACAATCGCTTGGGCTGAGGCCGCGCTGCCGATGATCCCGCTCAAAGCCCTACCGCCAACCAACCTTTGGGTCACCCGCCACCGTCCCAAAATCGACCGCATCGCCTGCCCGTGGCTGATCCGCCGCTTCATCGACCCCACCGCCCGCTTCCTGTTCACAGCGCCCGCCGAGGTGCAAGCCGTCGCCGAGCGTTTCAATGCCACCCCGTTCGACATTGAAGACTGCTTTTACAGCCACCGCGGCGACACCTGCACTTTTGATACCCTGATCACCGAATTTGCTCTGCACTCCGACCCGCTGCAACGCCTTGCCCAAGTGGTGCGCGCCGCCGACACCGACCGTCACGACCTCTCGCCGCAAGCCGCTGGCCTGCTTGCGATTTCTGTTGGTCTATCCCGGCAATACCGTGACGACCTGGAACAACTGGCCGTCGGAATGACCCTGTATGACGCGCTATACCGCTGGGCCCGCGATGGTCATGACGAAGGTCACGACTGGCCCGCAGGCCGCAACGCATGACCACGCTCCCCGAACTTACCCGCGCCTTCACCCGCATCGGCGTCCTGTCCTTTGGCGGCCCCGCCGCCCAAATCGCCCTGATGCACCGCGAACTCGTCGATGAACAACAATGGGTGACCGAGGAAGAATACCTCTCGGCCCTGTCGTTCTGCATGTTGCTGCCCGGACCCGAGGCGATGCAGCTGGCGACATGGATCGGCTGGCGCAAACATGGCACGCTTGGGGGCTTGATCGCAGGCGGCCTGTTCGTGCTCCCCGGCGCAATTATCGTCCTCGCTCTCTCGATGATCTACGCCGCATGGGGCACCCTGCCCCTCGTCGCCGCTTTGTTCACAGGCGTGCAAGCCGCCGTCCTCGCCGTAGTGGTCGAGGCCCTGCTGCGCGTCTCCAAACGCGCGCTGAAATCCCGCGCGCAATGGATCATCGCCGCCCTCGCCTTCGCAGCCCTATTTTTCTTCGCAGCCCCGTTCCCCGCCGTGATCCTCGCCGCTGGCCTCTATGGATTTTTCACCGCGAAATCGAACCCCTCCACCAGCACCCTGCCATCCCCTTGGGCGCAATCCCTGCGTGCCACTGCGATCTGGGGCGCAGTCTGGCTGATTCCCCTCGCCCTAACGCTCCTGCTCGCCCCGCCAATCCTAGGCGACATCGCTTTGTTCTTCTCCAAACTCGCCATGCTCACCTTCGGCGGCGCTTATGCCGTGTTGACATGGATGGCGCAGGATGTGGTGCAGCAAAAACAATGGCTGACCCAGCCGCAGATGATCGACGGTTTGGGCCTTGCTGAAACCACGCCCGGTCCGCTGATCCTTGTGACCGAGTTTGTCGGCTACCTCGCCGCCGCCAAACAGGGCATCGCCATGGGCCTTGCAGGCGCGATAATCACCCTCTGGATGACCTTCGCCCCCTGCTTCCTGTGGATCTTCGCAGGCGCGCCGTGGATCGCCCGCCTGATCCACGCCCCGCGCCTCAGCCAAGCCCTGAAAGCCATCACCGCCGCCGTGGTTGGGGTGATCGCCAACCTGTCACTGTGGTTTGCAGCCCATGTGATCTTCGCCAGCGTCACCCCGCTCAGCTATGGCCCGCTGCAGCTGATCTGGCCCGACCCCACCAGCCTCAAAGCCCTACCCACCGCCCTCGCAGGCATAGCCGCCTACCTGCTGCTGCGCCGCCACTGGCCGCTGCCAGGGGTGCTCGCCCTCTGCGCGATAACTTCCGCTGCAGTTGCAGCATTCTAAGCCGCCCCCCTTCCCTTTAGGCCCGAATCCCCTATGGTGGCAGCATTACCAAGAGGTGGCGCATGGCGAAGTCGATTGATTACGGAAATCTCATGCACCGCGCCATGCGGGGTCTGATTCAAACCGTTCTCAAAGATGTGGGCGCCAATGGTCTCCCCGGCGCGCATCATTTCTTCATCACCTTTGACACCACGGTTGAGCGGGTTGTGATGGCCGACTGGCTGCGTTCGCGCTACCCCGGTGAGATGACGATTGTGGTGCAGCATTGGTTTGAAGATCTGATCGTCACCGACGAGGGCTTTGAAATCACGCTGAATTTCGGCAATCAACCCGAGCATCTTGTTATCCCCTTCGACGCCGTGCGCACCTTTGTTGACCCCTCGGTCGAGTTTGGTCTGCGGTTTGAAACCCATGAAGATGATGACGAAGATGACGAAGATGAAGACCCCGAAGATGATCCACCGCCGCCGCAGGGCGAGGCGCAGATCGTCCGGCTGGATAAATTCCGCAAGCAATAGGCTTGGCTGTTTTACAGGAGGCTGCAATGCCCAAAGAAACCACACTGTTCTTGCGTCAATTTCTCAGCAATCCGCTGCAAGTGGCCTCCGTCGTGCCATCCTCGCGTTTTCTGGCCCGCGCCATGGCGCAAGGTTTGGGCCCTAAGTCGGGTCGCGTGGTTGAATTTGGCCCCGGCACCGGCGTTCTGACCAGCGGTATTCTCGAAACCGGCCTGCCGCCGGAAAACCTGTCGCTGTATGAGATGAGCCCAAGCTTCTCCACGCTGCTGCGGCAGAAATTCCCCAATATCGCCGTCCACAATGCCCCGGCACAATCGGTCGTCGGCAACGTTGAACCCGGCGTTGAGGCGGTGATTTCCGGCCTGCCGCTGCTGTCGATGCCGATGGCGGTGCGCGAATCCATCGTAAAAGCGGCATTTGAAATCCTCGGCCCCAATGGACGTTATGTCCAGTTCACCTATGGTGCCAAGCCCGCCCTATCGGCCGAACAACTCAGCCGACTGGGTCTGAAGGTTGTCGCGGGACCGAAAGTCTGGCTGAACATCCCGCCCGCCCGGATTTTCATCTTCCAACGCGCCTGAATTGGGATAATTGCGGTATACCTCTGCATACCGATTGAATTTTTGAGCCTGCCACGCTAAGCCGCAGGCATCTGATTTAGGAGGCTTGCAGATGTCCGCCACCCGTACCGAAACCGACAGCTTTGGCCCGCTGGAAGTTCCTGCCGATAAATACTGGGGCGCGCAAACTCAGCGCTCGATCCAGAACTTCCCCATCGGGTGGGAGCGTCAGCCGATTGCCATCGTCCGCGCTTTGGGCGTGATCAAAAAGGCCTGTGCGCTGGTCAACATCGCGCAGGGCGACATTGATTTGGGGCTTGGTGAGACGATTGCCAAAGCCGCGCAGGAAGTCATCGACGGCAAGTTTGATGACAACTTCCCGCTGGTGGTCTGGCAGACCGGGTCTGGCACGCAATCGAATATGAACGCCAATGAAGTGATCTCGAACCGCGCGATCCAGATGCTGGGTGGGGTGATGGGGTCGAAAAAACCTGTGCATCCGAACGATCACGTCAACATGGGGCAATCGTCGAACGACACCTTCCCCACCGCGATGCATGTCGCCATTGGCATGATGGCGCGCGATGTGCTGTTGCCGGGGCTGGTGAAACTGCACGCCGCTTTGCACGCCAAAGCCATTGAATTCAAAGACATTATCAAGATCGGACGCACCCATACGCAGGATGCAACGCCCTTGACCTTGGGCCAAGAATTCTCCGGCTATGCCAAGCAAGTTGAAAAAGGCATCGCCCGCGTCAAGATGTGCCTGCCCGATATCTATGAATTGGCGCAAGGCGGCACCGCTGTCGGCACCGGCCTGAACACCCGCGTCGGCTGGGATGTGCGGGTTGCTGCGGCGATTGCCGAGATCACCGACCTACCGTTTGTGACAGCACCCAATAAGTTCGAAGCTCTCGCGGCCCACGACGCCATGGTTATGTTCTCGGGCGCTTTGAAAACCGTCGCCGCCAGCCTGTTCAAAATCGCCAACGACCTGCGCCTTTTGGGTTCCGGCCCACGTTCGGGTCTGGGCGAGTTGATTTTGCCGGAAAATGAGCCGGGTTCTTCCATCATGCCGGGCAAGGTCAACCCGACCCAAGCCGAAGCACTGACCATGGTCTGCGCGCAGGTGATGGGCAATGATGCGGCGGTGGGCTTTGCGGGCTCGCAGGGGCATTTCGAGTTGAACGTCTACAACCCGATGATGTCCTATAACGTCTTGCAATCTATGCAACTTTTGGGCGACGCCGCAGGCTCTTTCACCGACAATATGGTGGTCGGCACCCAAGCCAACATCCCCCGTATTGACAAGCTGATGAAGGAATCGCTGATGCTGGTGACGGCTTTGGCCCCGACCATCGGCTATGATGCGGCAACCAAAGTCGCTAAAACCGCGCATAAAAACGGCACGACGTTGCGCGAAGAAGCCATCGCTTTGGGCTATGTTGACGGTGAAACCTTTGACCGCGTGGTGCGGCCAGAGGATATGATTGGGCCCAAAGGCTAATGGCCGAACTCATCAACCTGCGCAGCGTGCGGAAGGCCAAAGACAAGGCCACCGCCCGCGCGCAGGCGGATGCCAATGCGGTGAAATTTGGCCGCCGAAAGGCTGAAAAGGCGCTGGAAGCGGCGCGGCTAGACAAAGAAAAACGCGATCTTGAGGGGCATAAGATCACCCCGAAAGACCCGGAATGAGCGGCAGGCCCGTCAAACATTCGGTGACGCTGAAGGGCCATCGCACCTCAATCTCACTCGAAGCCGCATTTTGGGACGGCTTTTGCGAAATCGCCCATGCGCGCGGCCAAACCCTGAACGCCTTGGCCGCCGAAATTGACGCGGGCCGCGCCGGTGACATCGGCCTCGCCTCGGCGATCCGGGTGTTTGTGCTGGAAACGCTTCGGCGTTAGCGCCGGGTGATGCGCAGCCAGATGCCATCCTTCGCGCGCACCGTCAGATGCGCCACGGGCACAGGCAACGCCCCCGCGACCTCAAACCGGAACGCCCGCGCCAAAAGCGCCAACAGCAGTGTGCCTTCGACCATGGCAAAACCCGCGCCGGTACAAACCCTTGGCCCCGCTGAAAACGGCATATAGGCATCGCGGGCGCAGACACGATTTTCCTCGGTTTGCCAACGGCTTGGGTCAAACTCATCGGGCCTGTCCCAGATGCGTTCGTGGCGGTGCAAATGCCAAGGGCTCAGCACAATTTGCGCCCCCGGAGCCACCTTACGCCCCCGCATCTCCTCCGGGCAGGCGTTTTCGCGCACCATCATCGGCACCGGAGGATACAGCCGCAGCACCTCGCGAAACACATCGCGCGTGAAGCGCAACTTGGACAGCGCAGAAAATTCCGGCTGATCCCCCAAACCTTGCGCCTCGGCCGCGACCTTTTCCTGTGTCTCGGCGTCCATCGCCAGCATCAACAGCGCCCAAGACAAAGCCGAGGCGCTGGTTTCATGCCCGGCCAGAAAGAAAATCGCCACCTGATCGACCATCTCGGCGGTTTCAAACCGTTCTCCGGTCAGCGGATCGGCGGTTGTCATGATCTTGGTCGCCAGATCATCGGGTGCGGTGCCAGCGGCAATTTCAGCCGCGCGCCCCTCGGTCAGACGCGTGATCAGCCCGCGGATCACCGCCGCCGAACGCTTGGTGTCACGGCGGTGAAACCGCGGCACCCATTTCGGCAAAGGTAGAAAAGCCGCAAGGTTCAGAAGGGGTTGCGTACGTTGATAGCTGCGGAATTCGGCGAAAACCGCCGCAGCCACTTCGTGCTCAATCGGGATCGAGAACAGCGTGCGGAAAATCACATCTGCCGCCGCATGGCTCATCTCTTGCTCAACCTCAACCTCGCCCAGTGGCATCCGCGCCACCGCCGCCTGCCCCGCCGCGACCATGGCGGGAAAGGTATCGCGCAACCGCCCGCCCTCAAACGCCGGGTCAATGATGCGGCGCTGGCGCTTCCAGACCGCACCATTCGTCACGAACACCGAATTGCCAAGCAGCGGGTTCAACCCCTCGCGGATGCGGTTGGATTTCGGGAAATCATCCGGGCGCTCAATTAGAACACGGGTCACCAACGCCGGATCATTGCACATATAGCTGCGGAAAAACGGCGTGCGAAACTCGGCCATCCAGCCACGATAAAGCCGCGCGGGCTGTGCCGACAAGAGATCGGCGCGAAACAGCCGCAGATATTGCAGCAAGGATACCTTATCGGCGCGTGGGCGCGGTTTGGGCGGTATCATGCCATATCCCGATAGCCAGAGGCGGGGCGTTCAATGCGGCTTTTTGACGGGGCTCGGTCGCGGTAGCGGTCGGCCAGGCTGAGCGGCCCGGCAGTGATCTGAAAATAATCGTAGTCGCCGGGGCGATCAAAGGCGCAAAGGTATTGAAAATGCAGGCGGAAAAACTTCCAGCGCAGTTCTTTCCAGCGCTCCGGCGACAGGGTTTGGCTGAAGGCGGCAGAGATCACCAAGGGCCAGCGTTTGTCCGGCGGGGCCACCCCCGTCACCGCCACCGGATCACACAGTGCAAAAGCGCAGCCATCGCCGGGGGCGGTAACATCGACCCAGACCAATTCATCCCGCGCAGAGAGATAGTGCAGATCGGCGCGCAGACGCTTGGCTTTCGGCAGGAACGACACCATCGGCACCACCTGCCCCAGCGACAAAAACGCCAGCCGGGCGGCCCCTGCGGGCAGGCCTTCGCGCAACAGATCGGCCAGAATAGACACCGCCAGATGTGCCCCCGAGGAATGACCCACCACCAGAACCTCATCAAAACCCGCCGTCATAGCGTCGCGGATCGATAGCCGAAACGCGGTCATCCGGGCTTCGAGCTCGGGAGGATTGGCCCCACCTGCCTGCGCCGAATAGGCGTAATCATGCATCAGGTAATAGGCGAAGACCTTGTTATCCCAGCGCTTAAACGCCCGCAGCAGCGCCCAAATCACCCCCAGACCCGCCGCCCAGCCCAAGGCCGGATGCACATAAGCCACCAGTTCGCCCACGCCCCAGCCCGCCAGACAGGCCAGCAACAGTTGCACCAGCAAAAATGCAACCGGATAAAGTGCCGCGATCATCGGGCCTTTGCGCAGACCCGCCAGCCGGAACAAAGCCCCCGAGCCGATATAGGCGTAAGCGGTGCGGATCAATTGCAGATAGGTCGCCAAAATCCCGCGCGCCATCGAGGTTTTGACGATATCCGACCATACCAGCACCTCGACATCCGCCTCGGTCACAGCACCTTCCATCGTGCCCGTCACATGCCAGCCATAAGGCCCGCCAGTCTTTTTCGGTTTCAAAGCAAGCTGATAGCCCGAGATCTGCGCCTGCGCTTGGCCTTCCTTACGGTAAAGCTCACGGTAGCGGCGCGGGTGGATCGGATCATAGCCGGGGATATAAAACACCCGCCTGCGCTGCACGCGCTGATCGGGAAATGCTTGCGGGGTGATCGGTTCCATCATGCCTCTGTCCAGTTGACGGCATCATGGCAGAGGAATTGGGCGATTTTAAGGGGGAGAATTCTAGCCCAGATTGGCGAGGAACGGCACATTCTCCAACAGCCAATAGGAGAACGACGAAAAGCCGCCCGTCAGCATCAACAGGCCGATGGTCCACAGCAGCAGACCCATGATCTTCTCGATCCGTTCGGCGTGGCGCTTCATGAAAGCCACGAAGGGCGCAAGGCGGGTGAAGAAGGCGGCGACCAGCAGGAACGGGATGCCTAGGCCTGCGGCATAGACGCCCAGCAGGGTCATACCGCGCGCGACATTACCCTCTTGTGCGGCGAGGGACAGGATCGCGCCCAGTTGTGGGCCGATACACGGCGTCCAGCCGAAGGCAAAGGCGAGGCCCAGAACATAAGCGCCGAAGGCCGAGCCGCCTTGGTCGCCTGCATCCAAGCGCATTTCACGATCCAGAAATCCGATGCGGTAGATGCCGATGAAATGCGCCCCGAAGATCATCACCACCACGCCTGCGACGGTGGCAAAAGTGCTGGCATTGCCAAGGAAAAATGCGCCAAAGGCCGAGGCGGCGAGGCCGAGCAGCAGGAAAACCGTCGACAGGCCAAGCACGAAGAACAGCGCAGCGAGCAGCGGTGAGCGCCCGGTTTTCATCTCGGTGACTGAAATGCCTGACATATAGGCCAGATAAGGCGGCACGATCGGCAGCACGCAAGGCGACAGGAACGACAGGATGCCTGCGGTAAGGGCCACCAGCATCGCCGGGATCAGGCTTGCGTCAAAGATGTCGATGCCGAACATGGGGCCTCCGTTTTGCACGGGTCTAGCGCAGTTGGCGGCAAAGGTCACGCGCGGCTGCCTCACGTCTGCGTGCGGCATTTTGGGCTGGCGTCGCTGCCTCCGGCGGGGATATTGGGGCGCAGAGGATGGGCTTGGCATGGATTGGGATGTGGAGTTGGATTGTCTGGGGCTGCTCTGCCCCCTTCCCGTGCTCAAGGCGCGCAAGCGGTTGATCGGCATGGCTGCGGGACAGGTGTTGCGGGTGCTGGCCAGTGACAAGATGGCGGCGATTGATCTGCCGCATTTCTGCGCCGAGGCTGGGCATCATTATCTGGGGGCCAGCGACGTGGACGGCGGCAGCGCTTATTTGATCCAGTGCGGATAGCGAAAGGGCGGCAGGTTTCCCCACCGCCCCCATTCACATTCTAAGCTTTAGCGACCCAAAGACCACCAGCCGCGCTTTTTCGGCTTGGCCGAGCCATCGTCTTCGGCGGGCTCTACCGCAGTGTCGGCAAGGCCGGGATCGACCTGCAGGCTGGCCATCGGGGCCGCCTCAACCAAACCCGGATCGGCTTGCAGTACCGGCGCGCTTGCCACCGGAGCGGCTTCTGCGACCGCTTCGACAGCGACCGAGGTATGCGCCTCAGATACAACAGCTTCAACCACCGTATCAGCCTTAGGCTTGGCGCGGCTGGTGCGGCTGCGCGTGGCTTTCGGCTTTTCTTCAGCTGCCACGGGGACTTCCGCGACCGCAGCTTGCACCGCGACCTCCACCACAGTTTCCGCTTTCACGGCACTGCTGCGCGAGCGGCTGCGGGCGGGCTTCACCGCCTCGGCCACCGGCGCTTCCGCTGCTACCGCCGCCACCGATTTGCTGCCACGCGGCGCGCGGGTGCGGGTTGGCTTTTTCACTTCAACCTCAGCGGTGGCCTCTGTCGGGGCCTCGGCTACGGTTTCGGTGACGGCCAAAGGCGCATCATCGCCCGCCTCGTCATCACCCTCATCATCGCCGTCGTCGCCTTCGGCATCCGCGCCAGCAATAGCCTCACCCGGCTGACCGGGCTTCTTGCGACGACGCCGACGGCGGCGCTTCTTGCCGGTGCCGCCATCGCCATTCGCCACCGAAGGTGCGGTCGCAACTGCGGCAACCGGGGCAGCCTCAACCACTTCGGCGTCTTCGACGTCATCCACATCGTCGATGATATCTTCATCGTCTTCTTCCGCCACCGGCGCACCCATCAGCGAGGCATTGCCCGAGATCACCGAAGACACTTCCGGCACCAAGCGGGTCGCGGTTTTGAACTTTTCAATCGAGAAATCCGGGCTGATCATCGCCGGATCACATTCAATCCGCACCGCCATGCCATAACGCGCCTCGATCAGCGCGATATGCTCGCGCTTGCCGTTGATCAGGAAGTTGACGATGCCAATCGGGGCGCGCAACAGCACTTCTTTGCTGCGTTTGCGCGTGCCTTCTTCTTCCAGCGCGCGCAAAACTTGCAGACCCAAACTGTCATCCGAGCGGATCAACCCGGTGCCATGGCAATGTGAACACGGCTGCGTGGTCGATTCCAGCATCCCCGGACGCAAGCGCTGACGCGACATTTCCATCAGGCCAAAGCCGGAAATCCGGCCTACCTGAATCCGCGCACGGTCGGTTTTCAGCTTGTCTTTCAGCTTCTTCTCGACGGCGGCGTTGTTGCGACGCTCTTCCATGTCGATGAAGTCGATCACGATCAGGCCCGCCAAATCGCGCAGACGCAACTGGCGTGCGACTTCTTCGGCGGCCTCAAGATTGGTCTTCAAAGCGGTGTCCTCAATGGACCCCTCTTTGGTGGCGCGCCCCGAGTTCACGTCAACCGCCACCAGCGCTTCGGTGATGCCGATCACGATATAGCCGCCGGATTTCAGCTGCACGGTCGGGTTGAACATGCCGCCGAGATAGCTTTCGACCTGATATTTCGCGAACAGCGGTGTTTGCTCATCATACCGCACCACCGCTTTGGCGTGGCTTGGCATGATCATCCGCATGAAGTCTTTCGCGGTGCGGTAGCCCGCCTCGCCTTCCACCAGAATTTCATCAATCTCGCGGCTGTAGAGATCGCGGATCGTGCGTTTGATCAGGTTGCCTTCCTCGTAGATCGCGGCGGGCGCGATGGATTTGAGGGTCAGCTCGCGAATCTGTTCCCACAACCGCATCAGATATTCGTAATCGCGCTTGATCTCGGGCTTGGTGCGCTTGGCCCCAGCCGTCCGAATGATCAGGCCAGCGCCTTCCGGCACTTCAATCTCGGTGGCGATCTCTTTCAGTTTCTTGCGGTCAGCGGCTTGGGTGATCTTGCGGGAAATCCCGCCGCCGCGCGCCGTATTTGGCATCAGCACGCAATAGCGACCTGCGAGCGACAGGTAAGTGGTAAGTGCAGCACCCTTGTTGCCGCGTTCTTCCTTGACCACCTGCACCAGCATGATCTGCCGAACCTTGATCACTTCCTGGATTTTATAGCGCCGCGCACGAGGCTTGCGCGGCGCGGAAATTTCTTCTGACACGTCTTCTTCGGCGATGGATTCGATCTCATCATCGGTATCAGAGGCGTGATCAATCGCGCGATAGACCTCATCGCCTTCCTCGACATCCAGCGAGGCGACGTTGTGGGTATGGCTGTGGTCGTGATGATCGTGGTCGTGGTGCGGCTGCTCAATCACATCGGCGGGTGCGGATTGCACCAGCGCATCGGCACCCGTTTCTTCGCCAAGATCCACCACATCCATGCTGCTGATCTCGGACGACTGTACGGCATCGCCCTCAACCGCCTCAGCGCGCGGGCGTTGTTGTTGTTGCGGCTTCGGGCGCGGGCGCGAGCGGCGATTGTCTTCTTCATCCTGCGCGCGGTTGAAGGCGCGTTCTTCGTCCAGCAAAGCTTTGCGATCAGCCACCGGGATCTGGTAATAATCCGGGTGAATCTCGGCAAAAGCCAAGAAGCCGTGACGGTTGCCGCCATATTCGACAAACGCCGCCTGTAGCGAAGGCTCTACCCTTGTCACTTTGGCAAGGTATATATTTCCGGCAAGCTGGCGCTTGTTTACGGTTTCAAAATCGAATTCTTCGACCTTGTTTCCATCGACCACAACAACCCGAGTTTCCTCGGCATGGGTGGCGTCGATAAGCATTTTCTTTGACATATCAATCCATTGCGCCTGTCATGCAAACACCCGCTTGGGCTACCAAAGCGGATGTTTGACATAAAGAGGCGGCTTGTTCGGGCGGCTGCGCGCAACGCAAATAGACGGGCCGTGCCCGGTGGGCACCCCTCGCCTTGAATTGCCAATGTCGCGCACATCATCGCGGTTCACGTTTGAGCTGCTTGCGCGGCCCACCTAAAAAGGCCCGGTTTGATCCTGTGTTATCAGTCACTTACGAGCAATAATCCGGCCTTGCAGCCGATCCGACCACCCCGGTTTTCGGCACGATAAGCGCGCCAGATCAACAGGGCAGAGAATTCTTTGGCGACAGAATGTCACCTGACTGTAACCTAACGGGAAACCGGCGGCGATGACAATGGGTGATTTGCGCCGGATGCGTCGCAAACATCGCTCGTCCCTTCCTGCCGGGCGGTCCTCGCTTCGACCGCGTGAGGTGCAGCGAAGCGGCCCGTCAGGGCCAATGAGCCGCCCACCCTACACATAATCCTGCCGCTGCAAGCCATACTTCGCCATCTTCTCGTTCAGCGTCCGGCGCGGCAGGCACAACTCATCCATCACGCCGGTGATCGACCCCTTATGCCGCCGCATGGTGTTGTCGATCAGCATGCGCTCAAACGCTTCGACATAGTCCTTCAGCGGCTTGCCCTCGGTGGTCAGCGCCGGCCCCGAAGCCTCGTTATCCGCCATCAGCAGCGAGGCAATCGAGCCCGAGCCGCGCCTATTCTGCAACACCGCGCGTTCGGCAATATTCACCAACTGCCGCACATTGCCCGGCCAAGGTGCTTGCAGCAACTGCGCCGCTTCCTGCGCTGTCACCTGCGGCGCATCACAGCCATATTCCTCGGCGAATTGCTCGGACGACCGGGTGAACAGCGTCAAAATATCTTCACCCCGCGCCCGCAACGGCGGACAGATGATGGTCATAGCACCCAAGCGGTAGAACAGATCCGAGCGCAGCACGTCTTCCAGCGTCTTATCCGGCGCGTGCTCGTTGCAGATCGCAATGATCCGGGTTTCTGGCGGCATGCCCTGCTCGTTGATCAGCGTCAGCAGCCGCGATTGCAACGGGTGGCTCAGCGCCTCGATATCCTCAAGACATAACGTGCCACCGCGGGCCTCCTCGACCAAAGGCAGATTGCCATCATCCGACGGGCCAAACAGCTTGGCCGCCAGTTGATCCTCACTCCACGCCGCGCACGACACAGTGACGAATTTCTTCGACCCACGCGGGCCAACCGCGTGCAAAGCATGCGCCACCAAGGTCTTACCCGTCCCCGTCTCGCCATCAATCAGCACATGGCTGTCGGCTTGCCCCAGATCAAGAATATCCTCGCGCAGCCGCTCCATCGCAGGACTAGCCCCGACCAGTTTCTTCATCAGGATCGAGCCATCCGACAATTCACGCCGCAAAGCGCGATTGTCCAAGGTCAAACGACGCGCCATCGTCGCGCGTTTGGCAAGTTCAGTCATCCGGTCCGGGTTGAACGGCTTTTCCAGAAAGTCATAGGCGCCGACCTGCATCGCCTCAACGGCCATCGGCACATCTCCGTGGCCAGTGATCAAAATGACCGGCAGGCCCGAATCCATCCCCATCAGCCGCTTCAAAAACGCCATCCCGTCCATGCCCGGCATCTTAATATCCGAGACCACAACCCCCGGCCATTCCGGCCCCAACGCCTTTAACGCTTCCTCGGCGCTTGCATAGGTTTCGGTGTCAAACCCCGACAGGGCCAGCCACTGGCTGATCGAGGCGCGCATATCGGCCTCGTCGTCCACAATCGCCACTTTCATCGCCCGTGCCATGCCGTCCTCATTCCGCTGCTTTTGCTTCTTTGCCCATCAGGGGCAGTTGCACCTCGAACACAGCACCACCGTTTTCGGCATTATGCGCCGTCAAGCGCCCGCCCAAATCGGTGACAATGCCCGAGGAGATCGCCAGACCCAGGCCCACGCCCTCACCCGGTTTTTTCGTCGTGTAGAACGGCTCAAAGATCGAGCCGATATCGCCAATGCCGGTGCCGTTGTCGCGCACCGCCAAAGTGGCGCTCTCACCTACCGTCAATAACAGGTCGATCTGTGGATCAAGCATGTCTTTCGTGGCATCCAGCGCGTTTCGCAATAAATTGATAATGACCTGTTCCAATCGCAAACGATCCGCCAGTATCGTGACCGGTTGACGCGGCACAGTGCGGGTTATCTTCACAACGCGCTGCTTCAACTGTGGTTCCATCATCGCCAAAGCCGAGGAAATACAGGCCCGCAGATCGACAGGCTCAAACGCCTCACCGCCCTTGCGCGCGTAAGATTTCAACTGCCGCGTGATCGCTCCCATGCGGTCGATCAGATCGTCAATGCGCTGGAAGCTTGACAAAGCCTCATCCGGCCGCTTGCGCTGCAACAACAGTCGCGCGCCCGCGAGATAAGTTTTCATCGCGGCCAAAGGCTGGTTCAACTCATGGCTGACCGCCGCCGACATCTCGCCCAAAGCCGCCAGCTTTGACGATTGCGCCAAGGTCAGCTCTGCCACTTCCAGCGTTTTCTGCACCTTTTCCCGTTCGGCAATCTCGCGGGACAGCCGCGCGTTCAACAACCGCAATTCCGCCGATTCGCGCTGGAACGACACCGACTGCGACCAAGCCCGGCGCGACAGCACGTAAAACGTCAAAGCGGTGAAAATCGCAAAGCCCATGATTTCCAAGGCAATCACGCCGTTCACCCGCTCGCGCACCGAATCGTAGGCGGTGAAAGTGACCATCTTCCAACCCTGAAACGGCACCCGCGCTTCGGTGCGCAACACCGCCTCACCGGACACATAAGCATCCGGCGGATTCTGCGCCCAATCCGTAGCCCCCTTCAAAGCGCGGTCCAGGGCCGAGGGTTTGTCGGTCGGCGACAGCGCCTCGGCCACCGGTTTGCTGCGCCATGACGGCTCGGTCGCAAGGATCACGGTGGCTTCGGAATTTGCCACCAAAACCGCATCCTGAAGCCCCGCCCAAGCGCGTTCATGCTTCATCATATCGACCGCAACCACGATCACGCCCAACACCTGCCCATCCGCCTCAATCACCCGCGCATAGGTGAAATCATAGGCCCCACCAGCCTGCGGCGTGACCGAGAACACCGTGTCCTTGGTGCGCTTGGCATCGACGAAATAGCTGTCATTGCGGTGCGCGGTGCCCAGCAGGTTGCGATTGGTCGCCCCCACCGTCCAGCCGTCTTTATCGAGCAGCAGGATCGAGGCAACGCCGATTTCCTTTTGCACCTCGATCAGCCGCAAGGTGGTGCGGGAAAACGAATTCTTCTTCAACGAGTCGCGAATCGCCGGATCATCGGCCAGCAGCAACGGCACCACCGCCGTGCGCTGCACTTCCGACAGCATATTGCCGGAATAGAGTGCGAGCCGCAGTTCGGCCCGGTTGCGGGTGGTCTCGGTAAAGCGTTCTGACAGCCAGCGGTTGGTGATCAGCACCACGCCAATGGCCAGCAAGATCAATAGGGTGGCAGCCAGCCTGATCCGCCAGGATTTCCCCGGCGCTGCATCTGAAATACGTTTGGATCGGCTGCGGCTTTGCATCGGTCAAGTTTAGGCCTGCCCAAGCCCGGCCTCAAGCCGAAGGCACTCAGGCCAGCGCCATCCCGCCCATCAGGCTGGCAAACAGCGCAGCACCATCGGTACCACCTGTGCGGGCATCCACCACCCGCTCCGGGTGCGGCATCATCCCCAGCACGCGGCGGTTGGCCGAAAGCACGCCTGCGATGTCAGCGGCGGCACCGTTGGGGTTTTGCGTGTAGGTGAAAGCGATGCGATCTTCGGCGCGCAAAGCCGCCAAACCATCGGTATCAATCGTATAGTTGCCATCGTGATGCGCCACCGGCACCGCAATCTGCTGACCTTTGACGTAGGCATTGGTGAAAGCGCTGTCCGTGCTGGTCACTTGCAAACCAATGCTCTTGCAGATGAATTTCAGCCCCGCATTGCGCATCAACGCCCCCGGCAGCAGTTGCATCTCGGTCAGCACCTGAAAGCCGTTGCAAATCCCCAGCACATAGCCACCGCGGTCTGCATGGCTTCGAATGGCCGCCGCAATCGGCGATTGCGCCGCAATCGCCCCACACCGCAGATAATCGCCAAACGAAAACCCGCCCGGAACCCCCACCACATCGGTGCCAGCAGGCAAGCTGGTGTCCTTGTGCCAGACCCGCGCGACCTCAAACCCCGCGCGCTCAAACGCCACGGCAAGATCACGGTCGCAATTTGATCCGGGAAAGGTGACGACGGCGGCTTTCATGGGCAGCACTCCGAAAAATTGGGATGGCTTGCGGATAGCGCAATCCACGCGGTGCTTCCAGCCAAAAACACCCGTGGCTGAGGGCGGAATTCGCGCGAATTCCGGCTACGATTTCCGCGCGGAAATCGCCTTGTTCAAGCGTCAGGCCTAAATCAACTCGACCCGGTAGCTTTCGATCACCGTATTTGCCAGCAGCTTGTCACACATGGTCTTCACCGCAACCTCTGCCGCCGCCGCATCGCTCTCGGCCAGATCAAGCTCAATCACCTTGCCCTGACGCACACCGTTCACCCCGGCAAAGCCGAGCGTGCCAAGCGCGTGGCGCACCGCCTCGCCCTGCACATCCAGGACGCCAGATTTCAACATGACTGTGACGCGCGCTTTCATAGCAATCTCCTATAGAGGCCGGTGTGCCGCCCGATACCCCCGCTTGCCCGCTCGGGCAAGACGTCAGTTGATCAGCGTCGGCTTCACTGTATGCGTGACGTTCGAGGGCAACACGCCCAAGCGCCGCGCGAGTTCGGTGTAGACATCGGGCAGCGGTCCCGGCTCGGGGATCGGTTGGCCATCACCACGATCCACCAGACCGCGCAGATCCCACAAGCGGCAACTGTCAGGGCTGATTTCATCGGCGACGATCAGGCGCATGTAATCGCCTTCCCAAATCCGCCCGACTTCGATGCGGAAATCCACCAGTCGGATGCCGACGCCCAGCATCACGCCAGACATGAAATCATTCACCCGCAACGCCAATGCGATCACGTCATCCAGGTCTTGCTGGGTGGCCCAGCCGAAAGCGACGATATGTTCTTCGGCGACCATCGGCAGCGACAAACGGTCATCTTTCAGGTAATATTCCACAATCGGGCGCGGCAGCGGCGTGCCTTCGGGAATCCCGAGGCGTTCAGAAATCTCGCCCGCTGCGAAGTTGCGCACCACGACTTCCAGCGGGATGATCTCGGCCATCCGCACCAGTTGTTCGCGCATGTTGACACGGCGGATGAAATGGGTGGGCACGCCGATGGCATTCAGCCCCGACATGAAAAACTCCGACAGGCGGTTGTTCAGCACGCCTTTGCCTTCGACCGCAGCCGGGGTGGCCTCGGCTGCGGTCGGCGCGCTGTCGTCCTTGAAATATTGGATCAGAGTGCCCGGTTCCGGTCCTTCATACAGGATCTTCGCCTTGCCCTCGTAAACCTTCTTCCTGCGCGCCATGAATGCTCCGATGCCATACGGGCACGGGGGCGGCCAACGCCACCCCTGCCCTTTTTCCCGGCTATATGCCAAGCCCGCGCAAGGGGCAAGGCATAGGAGGCTTTGGCAGTGCTGCTTTGGTTGGAAGACAACGCCATGCGAACGGCTTTTTATCTTGAACGGCGGGCGCAGCATGGGCATATGGAAAGGAATGTTCCATGACCCAGAGGGCCAGCCATGACCACATTTGACGACCGCAAAAATGCTTTTGAATCCAAATACGCGCATGATGCCGATATGCAGTTTCGCGCCGAGGCGCGGCGCAACAAGCTGACCGGGCTTTGGGCGGCGGAATTGCTGGGCAAATCCGGCGATGAGGCTGCGGAATACGCGATGGCCGTGGTCAGCGCCGATTTCGAGGAAGCCGGCATTGAAGACGTGGTGCGCAAGGTCGCGGGCGATCTGGGCAGCTTGTCCAGCGCAGATGCCGTGCGCGCCAAGATGGCCGAACTTTTGCCGGTCGCCAAAGCACAGCTGATGAACGAATTTTAAGCGCCCCTGCGACAGCAGCGTTTCAAGAGGCCGCCGCCGGGTTTGGTGCGCGGCCTTTTTTTTTGGTGCGGCGTTTGCTGACGCGACAGACTGTGCGGCGGATGATGTGCGGCGGCGCATAGTGTTATGAGGAATATGGATTTGCCTCGCTCTGCCGCACATGGCAAACACAGGGTAAACGTGAAACACAGGTTCGCTCTGAACCAGATGAGGTCTGCCGATGTCCCACGATGCGCTTTCCAAATTGCTCGCCAACCGCGAATGGCTGATGGCCGACGGGGCCACTGGAACCAACCTCTTTAACATGGGTTTGGAATCAGGCGAGCCGCCAGAGTTTTGGAACACCGACAAGCCCGACAACATCCGCAGCTTGTATCGCAATGCAGTCAATGCGGGCTCGGATATTTTCCTGACCAACACCTTTGGCGGCAATGCCAGCCGCTTGAAGCTGCATGGCGCTCAGGGGCGTGTGCGTGAATTGAACCGTGTGGGGGCCGCCTTGGGCCGCGAGATCGCCGATGCCTCGGGGCGTGTGGTGGTGGTTGCAGGCTCGGTCGGGCCTACGGGTGAGATTTTTGAGCCGATGGGCACGCTGACCCACCGCGTCGCGGTTGAGATGTTTCACGAGCAGGCCGAGGGCTTGAAAGAAGGCGGCGCGGATGTGCTGTGGGTCGAGACCATGTCGGCGCCGGAAGAATACGCGGCGGCGGCAGAGGCCGCGGCTTTGGCAGGCATGCCATGGTGCGGCACGATGAGTTTTGACACTGCGGGCCGCACGATGATGGGGATGACCTCGTCGGCGATGGCGGAAATGGTCGAGAAACTGGCGAACCCGCCGATCGCCTTTGGCGCGAATTGCGGCGTGGGGGCATCCGATCTGATGCGCACTGTGCTGGGGTTTGCCGCCATTGGTTCGGCGCGGCCTTTGATCGCCAAGGGCAATGCTGGCATCCCAAAATATCACGACGGCCATATCCACTATGATGGCACGCCGGAACTGATGGGCGAATATGCGGTGCTCGCACGCGATGCCGGGGTGCGGATCATCGGCGGCTGCTGTGGCACGATGCCAGAGCATTTGGCGGCGATGCGGAAAGCGTTGGAGAACACGCCGAAAGGCCCGATGCCTTCGCCCGAGGATATCACCGCCAAGCTGGGGGCGTTTTCTTCGACCTCAGACGGCACCGGCGATACGTCGAATGACCCGAAACGCGAGCGGCGCAATCGGCGCGGCTGATGTGATGCGGGGCGCTTGACCCAAGCGCCCCGGAATTTGAGAAATTCCGTCACGATTTCCGCATCGGAAATCGGATGCGCGGGGAGATGGCCGTCAGAACAGGCTCAGCTGATCGCCCGCCCGCGCCGGGGCTGCAAACAGATCGCAGCGCATCGGTGGCAGCTTCACCGCCAGCCCCAACCGATCCACCGCCACCCGGAACCGCCGCGCCATCAGGTCGGCCCACGGCCCCTCACCCCGCATCCTTTTGCCAAAGGCCGGATCGTAATCCATCCCGCCGTGCAACTCACGCACCCGTGCCATCACCTTTGCAGCGCGGTCCTGCACATGCTCGGCCAGCCAATCTTGGAACAGTTGCGACACCTCACGCGGCAGCCGCAGCGAGATATAACTCGCCGCCGTCGCCCCGGCATCGTGGCAAGCCGCCATGATCGGCTCCAACTCGTGATCGGTCAGGCCGGGGATCATCGGCGACACCATCGCCCTCACCGGAATCCCCGCCTGTGCCAAGCGAGAGATCGTCAGCAACCGTCGCTTGGGTGCCGCCGCCCGAGGTTCCATCTTGCGCGACAGATCGGCGTCCAGCGTGGTCACCGAAACCCCCACCCGACACAGCCCCTGCCCGGCCATTTCGGCCAACAGATCAATGTCGCGCTCGATCAACGTGCCTTTGGTGGTGATCGCCAGCGGATGTTTGAACGCGCGCAAAACCTCAAGCACTTCGCGCATCACGCCATATTCACTCTCGATGGGTTGATAAGGATCGGTATTGGTGCCCAAAGCCATCACCGCGACCTTGTAGGATTTTGCCCGCAGTTCCTTTTCCAACACCACGCCAATCCCCGGCCTCGCGATCAGCTTGGTTTCAAAATCAAGCCCCGGTGACAGGTTCAAAAACGCATGGCTCGGGCGGGCAAAGCAATAGATGCAGCCATGCTCACAGCCGCGATAGGGGTTGATCGAACGGTCAAACGGCAGGTCCGGCGAAGTGTTATAGCTGATCGCTGACCGTGGCACCTCAACCCGCACCTCAGTGCGCAACACTCGTTCTTCCGGCGGCTCCCAGCCATCCTCAAACGCCAGCCGCGCGGCACCTTCAAACCGCCCCACCGCGTTGCCCAAAGCGCCCCGGCCCCGCGCACGCACCCCCGGCATAATTGTGCTTTCAGGCCCATCCATTTCGCGAAACTAGAACACATCAGGAACAAACCCAAGCGCTTTTTGCTTGTCCCGCCCTACAAAGTCGGCTTTCTGTTGGCGCATGTCGCTATTCGAATAGTGTCGCCTGGGCTTTGGCCCCATCACACTGACAACCGCCCAAGGAGTTCCCAGATGGCCGACGACGAAATCATCCTTGCTGATCTTTCCGATGACGAACTGGTTATGCAAATGCATGACGACCTCTACGATGGTCTGAAGGAAGAGATCGAAGAAGGCGTCAACCTGCTGATCAGCCGTGGCTGGACACCTTATGACACGCTGACCAAGGCTTTGGTCGCGGGTATGACCATTGTCGGCGCCGACTTCCGTGACGGCATCCTGTTCGTGCCAGAAGTGCTGCTGGCCGCCAATGCGATGAAGGGTGGCATGTTCATCCTCAAGCCGTTGCTGATCGCCACCGGTGCGCCGCGTATGGGCAAAATGGTCATCGGCACCGTCAAAGGCGACATCCACGACATCGGCAAGAACCTTGTCGGCATGATGATGGAAGGCGCTGGCTTTGAGGTGCGCGACCTTGGCATCAACAACTCGGTTGAGAAATATCTCGCGGCTTTGGAAGAAGAAAAGCCCGATATCCTTGGCATGTCGGCGCTGTTGACCACCACGATGCCTTATATGAAAGTCGTGATCGACACGATGAAAGAAAAGGGCATGCGCGAGGATTACATCGTTCTGGTCGGCGGTGCGCCGCTGAACGAAGAATTCAGCAAGGCGATCGGCGCGGATGCCTATTGCCGTGACGCGGCCGTGGCTGTGGAAACCGCCAAGGCTTTGGTTTTGCGCAAGCACAATCAGTTGACCGCTTAATTCGGCTTAAAGCCCAAAGATATAGCCTCGGGGTCTTGCCCCGGGGCTTTTTAATTGCCACCTTGAGAGGACAATAAGGAGGATGCCAATGCCGCTCCCAACCTTTCTGGCCCTGATCTTCGGGGTGATCCTTGCCGCCGGAGCCTCTATAGCCGTGCTGCAAGTCGCGGGCCTGTCGTTTGTCTGGCTGGGGCTGCTGGCCCTGTGCCTCGCATTGTTCGTTCGCACCTTGAAATGGCACTGATCAGCGATGATCTGCTGACCGTCGAAGGTTTCGAACCTGCCCGGCAAGGCCGGGTCCTGTTGATCGGTTGCGGCGCGCTGGCGCATGAAGTTCTGGCGCTAAAGCGCTTGAATGATTGGCAACATCTCGATTTGCAGTGCCTGCCTGCCAACCTGCATTTGTATCCTGACCGGATCACTGAAGCTGTCGAGAAAGCCGTGCTGGCGCACCAGTCGGACTATGACAGTGTGTACGTCCTCTATGCCGATTGTGGCACCGGTGGACAGTTGCAGGCGAAATGCGCCGAATTGGGCGTTGAGATGATTGAGGGCCCGCATTGCTATTCGTTCTTTGAAGGCAATGCGGTGTTCGCAGCCCACCCCGACGAGTTCACCGCATTTTATCTCACCGATTTTCTGGTGCGGCAGTTTGATGCCTTTGTCTGGCGGCCGATGGGCCTTGATCGCCACCCGCAACTGCGCGACATGTATTTCGGCAATTACACCAAGCTGGTGTATCAGGCGCAGACCAATGATCCAGGCTTGGACGCCAAGGCCGAAGACTGCGCCCGACGGCTGGGGCTGGCCTACGAGCGACGGTTCACTGGCTATGGCGATCTGGCCGTTGTGATGACCCACGCGGCGGGCTAAGGCGAAACCGATTTCTGCGACAGAATAAGGCGAAACCGATTTCTGCGACAGAAATCGTGTACGGAATTTTTGAAAATTCCGGTTTGCCGGCGGGGTTCGGATTATTCCAACAAAGCGCGGGCGGCCTCGCGCGCGGCCTCAGTCACGCGGTCGCCTGCCAGCATCCGGGCGATTTCCTCGATGCGGGCGTCATCGCCCAAGGCTACCACCGTTGACAGAGTTTGGCCTTTGCTCACACTCTTTTCCACCCGCCAATGATGGCCACCCAAGGCCGCGACCTGCGGGCTGTGGGTGACGACCAGCACCTGCGCCGTACTGGCGAGGGCTTTCAGGCGGCGACCTACGGCGTCAGCGGTGGCACCGCCCACGCCGCGGTCGATCTCGTCAAAAATCATCGTCAGGCCGGGGGTATTGGCGGTCAGACACACCTTCAGCGCCAGCAGGAAACGCGACAACTCGCCGCCCGAGGCAATCTTGTTCAGCGCCCCCGCAGGCGCTCCGGGGTTGGTGGCGACGGTGAATTGCACGGCATCTGTACCGTCTGGCCCCGGATCGCCGCCCGAGATTTCGGTGGTGAACACCGCGCGTTCCATTTTCAAGGGCGCGAGTTCTGCGGCCATGGCTTTGTCCAGCCGGATCGCGGCTGATTTGCGGGCTTTGCTTAAGCCCATTGCCTCACGTTGATAGCTCAATTCCGCTTCAGCCACAGCCTTCTCCAGCTTGGCAAGTCCTGCCGCGCCGCCATCAATCGCGGCCAAGCGCGCACGGGCATTGTCGGCAAAGCCACCCAGATCATCCGCCTGCACACCATGCTTGCGCGCCAAAGCGCGGATCGCGAACAGGCGTTCCTCTAAATTCTCCAGATCACCGGGGCGGAAATCGAGCCCGCGCAGGCAGGACTCAATCCCGTCTTGCGCTTCGCCCAGTTCGACCAAAGCCCGGCCCAAAGCGGCGAGCGCGGTATCGAGGCGGCCTTCGGCTTTGTCCGCAGCCGCCTCCAGCCAGCGCAAAGCATCGCTGATCGCCCCCTCGGCCCCCTCACTCAATGCCGAATGGGCGCGCTGGACGTCGGTACGGATACGCTCGGCCCCCTGCATGGCGCGACGGCGGGTATCCAAGCTGGCTTCCTCGCCGGGTTCGGGGTTCAGCTTGTCTAACTCGGCCACAGCATGGCGCAGGAAATCTTCTTCGACCTGCGCGCGCTCCAGCGCCGCGCGCGCCACCGCCAAAGCCTCGCGCGCTTGCGCCTGCGCCCGCCAGGCACTGCGGGCGGCTGTGGTATCAAGACCTGCGAAGCTGTCCAGAAGATTGCGGTGGCCGCGCGGGTTCAGCAGGCCCCGGTCATCGTTCTGGCCATGCAACTCGACCAGAGTGTCGGACAGATCGCGCAGCACGTCACCAGACACCCGGCGATCATTGACGAAGGCGGTTTTGCGGCCATCGGCGGTGTTAACCCGGCGCAGGATCAGCTCATCGGGGTCGTCAAAGCCAGCCTCCAGCAGCACCGCGCGCGCTGCATGACCGGGGGGCAGATCAAACTCCGCCACCACTTCGCCCTGTGCCGCCCCTGCCCGCACCAGTTCCGCTCTGCCCCGCCAGCCCAGCACAAAGCCCAAAGCATCGAGCAAAATCGACTTGCCTGCCCCGGTTTCGCCGGTCAGCACGTTCAGGCCCGGAGCAAACTCCAGGCTCAACCGATCAATGATCAGCACATCGCGGATATCAAGGCTGCGCAGCATCCCCTACCCTTTGCAGAGCAACAGGCCACCTGCGCCGCAGCGCAGCGGCGTCACAACCACTCGCCCTTGATCGTTTGGCGGTAAATCTGCGACAGCCAGCTGGTGCCCTTGGCTTCCGGTGCCAGACCCTGCTTTTTCAACAGGTTGAACGCATCCTGGTAGAACGGCGAAGATTGGTAGTTATAGCCCAGGATCGCGCCTGCGGTCTGCGCCTCATCGGTCAGACCCAGCGCAAGATAAGCCTCGACCAGCCGCTCCAACGCTTCCGCCGTATGGGTGGTGGTCTGGAAATCCTGCACGACCGAGCGGAAGCGGTTGATCGCAGAAGTATAATTGCCGCGCTTCAGGTAATAGCGCCCGATCTCCATATCCTTCGCCGCCAAATGGTCGAAGGCGAGGTCGAACTTCAGCGTTGCCGATTTGGCATATTCACTGTCGGGATATTCTTCGATCACCACGCGCAGGGCTTGCAGCGCCTGATAGGTCAGGCCCTGATCGCGGCCCACCTCGTCGATCTGATCGTAATATGACAGTGCCAGCAGATAAGACGCATAGGCCGCATCTTCATCACCGGGGTAGAAATCAAGGTAGCGCTGCGCCGCAATGCGGGCTTCTTCGTATTTCTTGTTCTTGTGCTGGGTGAACGCCTGCATGATCAGCGCGCGTTTGGCCCATTCCGAATAGGGATACAACCGCTCGACCGCCTCAAAGTCCGCCAGAGCATCTTCGTTCTTGCCCTTGCGCACTTCCAGCGCCAGCTCTCCACGTTTGTAAAGCTGCTCAGCCGTCAGGCTGTCTAACGCCGCAGTATCATTCTGCTTTTTCTGTGAACAGGCGGCCAAACTGGCCACAAGCACCACCATACCCAGCATCCGCAGAGCTTTGCCCAACTGTCCGCCTGCCATCTTCCGCCTACCCCAATAACCCGCGCCGAGGGCCCCAAATATGGGGCCGCGTTCACCGCGCTTTTGCCTCTCGTAGCACAGAAAAATCGCAGGCGCAAAACGGCTTTCACGCTTTGCCGAATGGTTTTATCCGCGCAGGGGCAGATCACCACGATGAACGCCAACGCCGGGCAGCTTTCCGCCCGCAAGGCCTTCACAATCTTGCGGGGTCCAAGCGCCGGGCGTGGCAAAAAGCACGCGCAACAGGCGGTTGGTCATCGCGTGTCCAGCCCGCTCAGCCGTATAGCGGCCAAGGATCGGCGCACCCGCCAAAGCCAGATCGCCCAAAGCATCCAACATCTTGTGGCGCACCGGTTCATCCGAATGGCGCAGGCCACCGGGGGAAAGCACGCGTCCACCGTCAAACACCACAGCGTTTTCCAGCGTGCCGCCCAAGGCCAGCCCGCGCGCCTGCATCGCGATCACATCGGCGTTGCGGCAAAAGGTGCGGCTGTCGGACAATTCGCGCACGAAGGCACCGTTCGACATGTTCAGCACTTTCGATTGCTTGCCAATCGCGGCATCCTCGAAATCAATCTTGAAGTCGATCTCCAGCATGTCTGACGGTTCCAGACGGGCGAAAGCCGCGCCATCGCGCACTTCGACCGTCCGTAGAATACGGATGGCGACCACCGGGGCCGCCTGCTCAGTGATACCCGCGTTCAGGAAACCTTCGACGAAAGGCGCAGCCGACCCGTCAAGAATCGGCACTTCCGGCCCGTCAATCTCGATCAAAGCGTTGCTGACAGCTGAACCTGCCAAGGCCGCCATCACATGCTCGATGGTCGAGACGCTGGCACCCGCTGCATTGGCCACCAATGTGCAAAGTTTCGACGGCACAACCGCGTCCCAGCGCGCCGGGATCATCTCATCGCCGTCCACATCCAAGCGCAGGAACCAGATGCCGTGATCCGCCGCCGCCGGATGCACCTTCATCGTAACGGCAGCACCCGAGTGCAAGCCGAAGCCGGTAAAGACAGCCGTGGTTTTCAGCGTATTCTGCAACGGAGTTCTCCGAGACCTTCATCATCTGGCCAGACCTGTGACCGCAACAGTGATTTAAGGCGGAAGACGCATGATCTCAACTCACAGATTGTAACGGAGTGTAACAGAAAAATAATGGCGCAACTTGTTGAAATTAATGTGTTTTATCATTGCCGCCGCGAAGCGCTGCGATGTCGCATCATTTCCGCAAACGCCAGAACTCCACTTCTGGCTGTCAAACAGTCACAACATATTGTGTAAATCAGGCCAGCAAACACAAGTCGTTCCCAGCGGGGAAGAATGATAACCGGCCACCGATGCCCCGCTAAATCCAAAAGGCCCGGAAAGATCCGGGCCTTCCACAGCGGGTCAACCGAGTGCCAACCCGATTTAGTTGGCCTGACGGCGCAGGAAGGCCGGAATCTCGATCCGCTCTTGATCTGCCGACAGTTCCTGCTCGTCATCATAGGCGGTGACCGGAGGCTGTTGGCGCGCTGATTGCGGGCGTTCTTGCGGCTGTTCAGCCGCCCCGCCTGCCATGCGGTTGATCAGGCTGCCGATGCCAAAACGCGGACGCTCTGCGGGTTTCGGTGCGGGCGCCGGGGCCGCCATCCGCTGTTGCGGTCCGGGCTGACGGGCGGCACCGGCTTGCGACGGCGATTTCGACACGGCAGCTTGCAGACGGGCCAAAGCTTCGGGCGATGGGGTGCCAGCGCCGCGCGGACGCGGGGCGACAAAGCTGCCCGCGTCATTGTCCAGCGACAACGGCGCCGGAGCCTGCGCACGCGGCTGTTGCACCGGGGCTTGTTGTGCCGGGCGGTAAGCCGGAGCGGGCATTTCGTCTTCCGTCATCTCTTCGGCGCGATCATGGAAGCTGGGCTGCGGGGCGTGGAACAGATCCTGCGCAGGGGCTTGGTATTGCTGCGCCGCAACAGGCTGTTGCACCGGAGCAGGCGCTGCCGCTTTCGGCTCGGGTGCCGGAACAACTGGCGTCAGCGGCTGCGCCATCGAGCGGCGGGTGGCGGGCATCTCAGCCCGGTTTTGGCCAACGTCGATGCCAGTGGCAACCACGGAAACCCGCAGCGTGCCTTCCATCGAGGTATCCAAGGTGGAGCCGACGATGATATTGGCGTCAGGATCGACCTTTTCGCGGATGATGTTGGCGGCCTCATCAAGTTCAAACAGCGTCAGATCATAGCCGCCGGTGATGTTGATCAGAACACCCTTGGCACCATGCAACGAAATCTCATCCAGCAATGGGTTGGCGATGGCTTTCTCGGCGGCTTCCACAGCGCGGTTGTCGCCGGTAGCCTCACCGGTGCCCATCATCGCCTTGCCCATCTCATCCATCACCGCGCGCACATCGGCGAAGTCGAGGTTGATCAGGCCGGGGCGCACCATCAGGTCGGTCACACCCTTAACACCTTGATACAGCACATCATCTGCCATCGCGAACGCGTCGGTAAAGGTGGTGCGCTCATTCGCCAGACGGAACAGGTTCTGGTTCGGGATGATGATCAGCGTATCGACAACTTTTTGCAGCGCGATGATGCCGTCTTCGGCCTGCTTCATCCGCTTGTTGCCCTCAAACTGGAACGGCTTGGTGACAACACCCACCGTCAGCACACCCAATTCGCGCGCCGCTTGCGCGATGATCGGCGCAGCCCCGGTGCCAGTGCCGCCACCCATGCCGGCGGTGATAAAGCACATATGCGCGCCCGCCAGATGATCAACGATTTCTTCGATGGTTTCCTCAGCCGCAGCAGCTCCAACGGTCGGACGCGCGCCTGCCCCAAGACCCTCGGTCACCCGCAGGCCCATCTGGATCTTCACCGGCGCGTTCGATTGTTGAAGCGCCTGCGCGTCGGTGTTGGCGACAACAAACTCGACCCCCTCAAGGTTCTTCTCGATCATGTTGTTGACGGCATTGCCGCCAGCACCCCCGACGCCAAACACCGTGATACGCGGCTTAAGCTCATCGCGCGCCGAGGCCATGATCAGATTCAATGCCATTTTTATCCGCCTGTTCTTATTACGCGGGCTGCCGCCGCCGGTTTGCTGTATCGGTCTTCCCCTACCTGTCCCGAGGCAGAGTGTGCCGAATTATCCTCAATTCTATCCACAGATAGCCCGAAGGTCACGCAAAAAACACACAAGCCCCACAAAATATGGGGCCAGTGTTGCTGATATTAGCGGTATTTCGCCAATGTTACCGCATTTAGCGGATTACCAGTTGTCCTTAAACCACCGGAAGGCGCGTTTCAGCGATCGCGCCGGGTAACGTTCGGTCGGAATGTCGAAATCCCACCATTCGTCTTGCGGATGGGCTGCGAACAAACACAGCCCCACGGCGCTGGAAAACGCCGGTCCGGTCGCCGCTTGCGGCAGCCCCTGCACCCGCAAAGGGCGACCCATGCGAACACGCTGGCCAAGGATTCGGCTGGCCAACCCATCCAAACCGGGGATCTGGCTGGCACCACCCGTCAACACGATCTGCTGGCTGGGCAGGCTGTCAAAACCCGCCGCATCCAGACGCGCGCGGACTTCCTCAAGAATTTCCTCGACCCGAGGCCGCATGATGCCGATCAACTCCGTGCGCGAAATCTGGCGACGGTCTTTCTCCCAATCGCCCGAATCGCCGCCCATCTCGATCATCTCGCGGTCGTCCATGCCCGTGGCATGCACGCCGCCGTGTTTGGTCTTGATCCGCTCGGCCACCACCAGCGGCACTTGCAGGCCTTTGGAGATATCCGACGAGACGTGATCGCCGCCCATCCGCACGCTATCGGCGTAGATCATGTGCTTTTTCATGAAGATCGAGATGCCCGTGGCACCGCCGCCCATATCAACACAGGCAGCGCCCAGTTCCTGCTCATCCTCAACCAAGGAAGAAATTCCTGAAACATAAGCCGAAGACGCAATCCCCGCCAATTCCAGATCGCAGCGCTTGATACAATACAGCAGGTTCTGCACCACGCTCGCATCGACCGACAGCATATGCAGATCGCAGGCCAGACGGTTGCCGATCTGCCCACGCGGATCGCCCAGACCCGAGCGGTGATCCAAGGCGAAATTCACCGGCTGCGCGTGCAAAATCTCGCGGCCGTCGCCGAAATCCGGCACATCGCAGGCGGCCAGAACGCGGGCCACGTCTTGCTCGGTCACCACCGAATCCTGCAATTCCCATTCGCCCGCAAGGCCATAGCTGCGCGGCTCTGCCCCCGAGAAACAGGCGATCACATGATCAACCCGCACATTCGCCATCTTCTGCGCAGCCTGAACCGCCGTACGAATGGCACGCTCGGTTTCATTCATCACCGCGATTTCGCCAAACCGCACGCCGCGCGAACGGGTGGTGGCAGCGCCAATCACCCGGAAGCTGGATTGCCCGGCCATCGGGCCGACGCCATCCTGATCGCGCTCATCTTCAATGCCGTCAAACCGCAGCACCAGACAGGCGATCTTCGAGGTGCCGACATCCAAAATCGCCACCACACCGCGCTGCATTGCCGCGCGCCGCATATGGCGCATCGCGCGTTGGGATTGGTAAAGGTCTGTCATAATCCGCTCTCCGTTACCGGTGCCAGCCCTTGCGCGCGGCGGACTTCGTTCATCGCGAACGGAGCCAGCCGGATCGCCGGGCGGTCTTGATTTCTTAGGTCTATCGAAAGAATGTCACGCTCTAACAGTTTGTCGGCGGCGTTCAGGGCCAGCAGATGTTCCACTGCAGCCACCGGGTTCACCGATGGCAGCATGATGCGCTGATCGCGATCAAGGATCAGATCCCAGCGGCGCGCACCAACCCGGATCAGCCCACGCACGCGGGACGCGATCGGCTGAGCGGTGTCGAAAATCGCCAAAGCCTCTGGCAACGCCGCATCCGCGCCGATCCCCGCCACCAGCGGCAAATCGCCTCGATCCGCACGCGCCGACAGCCCCGCGACGCGGTGGCCGGTGGCATCGAGCAGCTGCAAACCCACAGGGCCGCGCCACACCACCACCGGCACGCGCTCGGTCACGATCACTTGCAGCACGCCGCCCGAGCGCACGCGCAATTCCGCAGAGGCCACGGCATCCAAAGCCTCGGCGCGGGCGCGCAACGCGGTCATATCCAGATCAAATGAGGATTGCGGCAGCTTCAGTGCCAGCTTGGCACGTACCGCATCGGTCAGATCGCGCGAAGCCCCCTCAATCGACAAAAGCCCAACCCGAAACTCGGGCCGCTGTTCAAATTTGCTGCGCAGATCGACAAAGCTTTGCACAATCGCCGCGCGGCGGGCGTCGCTGTACAGCACTCCAGCGGTAATCAGCGCCACCACGGTCAGCGGCAGACCCAGACGGCAGACCACGCGGAACAGCGGCGTCAGCCACAGCCGCTGCATGCGGTATTGCCAGCGACTTGGCGCGGGATCGCGGCGGATGCCGTTGGCGGGAAGCGCACGACTGCGGCCTAGCGATTGCATGAGGCGTCCTCCACGATCCAAGCACAGAACGCAGGGAAAGAGATGCCCAGATGACCCGCCTGTTCCGGGGCCAAAGAGGTCGAGGTCATCCCCGGTTGGGTGTTGGTTTCCAGCAGAATCAACCCCGCCAGCCCGCGCGCTTCATCCCAGCGAAAATCGGTGCGGCTGACGCCACGACAGCCCAACGCATTGTGGGCGCGCAGGGCGTAATCAAGGCAAGCGGCGGTGATTTCCTGCGGTACGTCAGCGGGCAAAACATGCCGCGAGCCGCCGGCTTTGTATTTCGCATCAAAGTCATACCAGCCGTTGGTGATGATGTCGGTGACGCACAACGCCCGGTCCCCCATCACCGCACAGGTCAACTCGCGTCCTGGCGCATAGGTTTCCACCATCACTCGTTCCGGCATGGTTTCCGCCAGACGCGGCGCGTTGCTGCCTTCGCGGACGATGTAAACCCCAACCGACGAGCCTTCGTTGTTCGGTTTCACCACATAGGGCGGCGGCAGGATATGGCCTTTGCTGACATCTTCCCGCGCCGCGATCACCGACCGTACGGTCGGCAGACCTGCGCTGGCAAAGACCTCCTTAGCCTTCGCCTTGTCCATCGCCAAGGCCGAGGCCAGCACGCCGGAATGGGTGTACGGGATTTTCAGCCATTCCAAGATACCCTGGACGCAGCCATCCTCGCCCCAGCGGCCATGCAAGGCGTTGAAACAGACATCGGGTTTGATTTCAGCCAGCCGTGCGGGCAGATCGCGGTCGCAATCGACCTCAACCACCTGATACCCAGCTTCCCGCAACGCGGCCGCGCAAGCACGACCCGAGACCAATGAGACTTCCCGCTCTGCGGAAGGCCCACCCATCAATACCGCCACTTTGGAAGCCGCTTTTGATAAGCCGCCCGCCATGTACTGCCTCATCCAGACCTTTGTTGGTCCATGATATTGTTATTTATGCGGTGCGTTCACCGACCCGCATAATTTCCCACTCTAGCGTGATACCGCTCTGTTGGAAAACCCTTTTTCGCACTTCCTCGCCTAAATCTTCGAGGTCGGCGGCGGTGGCCCCGCCTATATTGATCAGGAAGTTAGAGTGCATCGGCGACATTTGGGCCCCGCCCAGCGTAAAGCCGCGCATCCCCGCATCGTCGATGACTTTCCACGCCTTCAGATCATGGCTGTCATCAGCGCGGCCTGTGCTGGAATGGCCGACCGGGTTGCGGAAAGTGGACCCCGCCGAGCGGTCTTTCGTGGGCTGGCTGGCATCGCGTTTGGCGATCTGATCCAGCATCCGCGCCTCTAGCGCCGCTGGATCACCCTGAGCCGCGCGAAAGCTGGCTTGGGTGATCACCCAGCCCTCGGGCAACTGGCTTTGACGGTAGGCGAGGTGCAGATCGGCGGCGGGGAGTTCGACTATTTCGCCCTGCCGCGTCACGCAGCGCACCGAGATCAGATGATCCGCCACATAAGAGCCATAGCAGCCCGCATTCATCTTGACCGCGCCGCCGATCGAGCCCGGAATGGTGCGCAGGAAGGTCAGATCAAGGCCAGCCTCCGCCGCCTTGCGCGCGACATGGGCATCCAAGGCCGCAGCCCCCGCCGTGACGGTGCCCGCGCAAGCAATACCATTAAACCCCCGGCCCAGCCGGATCACCACGGCGCGTAACCCGCCATCCCGCACGATCAGATTGCTGCCCACGCCCATCGGGAACACCGGAATGGTTGGGTCTAATGCAGCAAGGAATTCACATAAATCCGCCTCGTCCGCAGGCTGAAACAGCCAATCCGCAGGACCGCCGACGCGCAGCCAAGTCAGATCCGCCAAAGAGCGATGCGGTGTCAAGGTGCCGCGCACCGGGGGAATGGGATATGTCATGCCCACCTTTTAGGCGATTTGCGGCCAGCCTCAAGCCCGAACGGGCCTCAAGCCCCCACGCGCGCCCGAAGCCAACGCCACAGATACCTTAGCGGCCAACGCAGCACCGATCCTGCAGCGATTAGAAACGCCAGCCCCCACCATGGGCCATTTTCGTAGATCAGCCAAATCAACAGCGGCATCCCCACCGCGATCAGGCAATAGGCGTTGCGCCAGTGGTAATCTTTGCTGGGCAGCATCCCGATCAGATTGGCCGCAACCAGCCACATCAGCCCGGCGACCAGCGCGGTCATTTGCGCAAATCCGGCGGCAGTTCGACGGGCAATCCCAAACCCCGCCGCGCGAAATACAATAGCGGGCGGCGGAACATCGACAGGAACGCGAAAAGCCCCACCACAACCCACAACCAACCATGCGCAAGACCGATCCACAGCAGCAAAACCGGGGCCAGCACCAGCAATGTCATCCCCGGCACCATTTGCTGCTTCATCGGCAGCAGTGCGGTGATCGTCGCCGCGATCACCCAAAGGCAGCCCATGATCAAGGGCAGACTCATGCGACTTTGCCCGTCAGCCGCGCGGGCAAGCCATTCGCCCAAGCCGAGATTGACCCGGCACCCAGACAGACCACCATATCGCCCGGTTGCGCCTGCTCGCGCACCAGCCGCGCCAGATCGGCCTCATCGGTGATGGCGCGGGCGTGGCGGTGGCCGTGGGCGATCAAACCTGCAACGAGATCATCGCGCGAGGCCCCCGGAATCGGTTCCTCGCCTGCGGCATAAACCTCGGCAATCGCCACCACATCGGCCTCATTGAAACAGGTGCAGAATTCATCGAACAGGTTCGACAGCCGTGAATAACGGTGCGGCTGATGCACGGCGATGACTCGGCCTTTGGTCGCTTGCCGTGCGGCTTTCAGCACGGCGGCGATTTCCACCGGATGATGACCGTAATCGTCGATGATCGTCACACCGTTCACTTCTGCCACCTTGGTAAAGCGGCGGTTCACCCCGGCAAACCCCGCCAAAGCCTCACGAATTTCGTCTTTCTTCATGCCTAAGTGCCGCGCCACCGCAATCGCCGACAGGGCGTTCGAGACGTTGTGATCGCCCGGCATCGGGAGGATGCAATTCTCAATCACCGCGCCTCGTCCATTTTCATCGGGCCCTTCGCCCTGCAACGCCACATCGAAATGCGCGACGCCATTGTCATAGGTCAGATTGATCGCCCGCACATCGGCTTGGGCATTAAACCCAAAGGTCACCACACGGCGGTCGGTGACTTTACCCACCAAGGCCTGCACTTCGGGGTGGTCGGTGCAGCAGACCGCGAGCCCATAAAACGGCACGTTGGTGACAAAATCGTAGAAGCCCTTCCGCAAAGCGTCGAAGGTGTGCCAATGCTCCATATGCTCGGGGTCGATGTTGGTCACAATCGCAATCGTCGCGGGCAGGCGGTTGAACGAGCCATCCGACTCGTCGGCCTCAACCACCATCCATTCACCCGCCCCGGCGCGGGCGTTTGATCCGTAGGCATGGATCACCCCGCCGTTGATCACGGTCGGATCAAAGCCGCCCTTGTCCAGCAGGGTCGCCACCATTGTCGTCGTCGTGGTTTTGCCATGGGTGCCTGCAATCGCGATGTTGCTGCGCAGCCGCATCAGTTCCGCCAGCATTTCGGCCCGCCGCACCACCGGAAGGCCACGCCTGCGGGCTTCCTCCAGCTCCGGGTTGCCCTTTTTGATCGCCGACGAAATCACCACCACCGCCGCTTCGCCAATGTTCGACGCCGCCTGACCTTCAAAGAACACCGCCCCCAACGACACCAGCCGATCGGTGATCTTGCTGGCCTTGGCATCCGAACCCTGCACCCGGAAGCCTTGCGTCATCAGCACTTCGGCGATGCCCGACATGCCAATGCCGCCGATGCCCACAAAGTGGATCGGCCCCAGTTCCATCGGAAGTTTCGTCGCGTTCATCGTGTCATCCTAACCCGCCAAAGCCTCAACCAGCGCGACCAGTCGGTCGGTGGCATCCGGCCTGCCCTGCGCTTGCGCTTTGCGCGCCATATCTTCCGCACGCAGCGGATCTTGCAAAATCGCTGCCATTTGGGCGCTTAAGCCAGCGGCGTCAAGCTGAGCCTCGGCGATCAGCAGCGCTGCCCCTGCGTCAACCAGGCCGCGCGCGTTGGCGGTTTGATGATCGCCCGTCGCCGCCGCGAACGGGATCAGGATCGAGGGCCGCCCGATCACCGAGATATCCGCCACCGATGAGGCACCCGAGCGCGAGATCACCAGTTGCGCCTCGGATAACCTGCGCGGAATGTCGGTGAAAAACGGCTCCACGTCCGCCCGCACACCCGCCTCGGCATAGGCCGCCACCACCGCCGCCAAATCCTCGGCCCGCGCCTGATGCGCCACCCGCAGGTGCGCGCGCAGGGCTTCCGGCAAAGCCGCCACCGCCGCAGGCACCATTTGCGACAAGATGCGCGCGCCTTGGCTTCCCCCGATCACCAGCAACTCCATCGGGTAATCGCCGGGCGCAATATAGCCCGCCCCCACGCGCTCCAACACCGAGGCACGCACCGGATTGCCGGTATGAATACCCGCAACGCCCTTAGGCAAAGCCGTGGGCCAAGTGCCACAGGCCACTTTATCGACGCGGCGCGCGAAAACCGTATTCACCCGCCCCAACACGCCGTTCTGCTCATGGATCATCCGCGGCCTGCGCAACATCCACGCCGCCGTCAGCGCCGGGATCGAGGGATAGCCGCCAAAGCCGACCACCACATCTGGCCTATCGCGCAAAGACGACAGCAGCGCCGAGACAATACCGCCCGCAATCCGAAACGGCACCGCAAGCTTTGCGACCAAACCACCGCGCGCGAAGGTCGCCGACGATAATTCTACAATCTCAACCGCCTTCGGAAAGCCCCCGGCATAGCGCGCCCCACGCGCATCGGTTGACAGTTTCACCCGCCAACCCTTGGCAATCAACGCCTCGGCCAAAGCCTGCGCCGGGAACATATGCCCGCCGGTGCCGCCCGCTGCGATCAACAGCAAAGCCATCAGCGCCCCCGCTTGAAAATATCAGACATCTGGCCCTGCGGACGGCTACGCGTCATCGCCAAAAGCATCCCCACCGTGATGCCCGCCGCAATCACCGAACTGCCGCCATAGGACACGAAGGGCAGAGTCATCCCCTTGGCAGGCAGCAATCGCACCGCCACCCCCATGTTGATCATCGCCTGCACCCCGAAGATACAAGCCAGCCCCGTGCCCGCCAAACGGGTGAACGGATCACGCTCGCGCGTCAGCCGCACCAGACTGCGCACCACCACCGTCGCGTAAAGCGCGATGATCACCAGCACCAGCACAAGGCCATATTCCTCTGCCGCGACAGCGATGATAAAATCAGTATGCGCATCGGGCAGGGTCCATTTCACCTGCCCCTCGCCGACGCCGACGCCAAAGAAGCCACCCTCTTGAATGGCGCTGGTCGCATAGCCCATCTGGCTGCGCGGATCGACATCCGAAGCTAAAAACCCGTCAATCCGCCGCGCAAAGTGTTCCGACGAATGATAAGCGCTAAAGCCACCAATCCCTGTCAAGCCCACGGCCGTCACGATCAGGATCATCGGCGCGCCCGAAACGAAATAGATCACGCCCCAGCCAAACAACACCAACATGGCTTGACCGAAATCCGGTTGAAACGCCAAAAACAGCACCACCGTGACGGTCAAAGCGAGGGAAATCAGCCTGCCGGGCGGGCCGTTCAGGTCTTGGCTAGACGCCATCAGCCAGGCAATCACGATCATGAAACCGGGCTTCAGAAACTCGGACGGCTGCACCGAGGCAAAGCCAAAGCTGAACCAGCGGATAGCACCCTTGCCAAAATCGGTGCCAAACATCGGCAACAGCATCAGCGCCAGCATCGACACAGCAAAGCCCAGCACACCCAGCCGGCGCACCATCGCAGGCGACATCATCGACACGCCAAAGATCGCAACCAGCGCCATGCCGCCGAAAAACGCCTGCCGCGTGACATAGTAATAGGGGTCAAGCCCGTTGCGCTCGGCCAGTGGCACCGAGGCCGCAAGCCCCAGCAGCAGACCAATCGCAAACAGCACCAACACCGCTGTCAGCGTCCATTTGTCAATCGTCCGCCACCAGCGGGGAATCACCGGTTCCGACACCCTGCTGGGCATCGAGCCATAGACCATCTCAGTCATGGAAAATCCGCCTGTATTTTCGTCTGCTCTGCCGATACCGGGTTTCTCCGGTCACGCCGGGTTTACCCGGTCTGACCGTAAGACTAGCTAAAACGAATCACAAAGGCCAGCAGAAACAAGGGGTCGCGAATCACTTCTGTGGCGATTCTCCGCCGCAAAAGCCGCGCGCCGCCCCTACAACTGATCCTGCCCGGCGGCATCGTGCCGAACCGGCCAGACCGGATGCGGCACCGGGTCTTTCGCGCGCCAGAAATACTGCCGGAAGATCTGGCCATAGCTGCGATAGACGTAAGCCTGGTTGCGCCGCAGGTAATGCTCGCGCCGACTGGTATAAAGTGCCGGCAACTCATACCACGGCACAGCCGGATGCATGTGATGCACGACGTGGAAATTGTTGTTTAAAAACAAATAGCTCAGCGGGCCACGATCCTCGATCACCACGGTGCGGGCGCGGAACGCCTCATGCGCGCGGTGCTCCAGATAGGTGCGGATCTTCAACAAAGCCGTGCCAAGATAGACCGCCAGCAGATAGGCCCAGATCGGCATACCCACCCATTGCAGCCACAAGAACAGCGGCACCAACCCGATCAGATGCAGCCCCCAGGCCAGCAAAACCCGGCCCTCGCCGGTGCGCAGCAAGGCCAGCTCATCGCGCAGGAATATACAGGTGCCCAATGCGGGGCCAAGCAGCATCCGTCCAGCCAAGGTGTTGTTCCAACGCAACAAAACCCGCATCAGCGGTGCGGTTTTGGCCCAGACAGCAGGCTCTATATAGTTTGACTCGGGGTCATCATAAGGGTCTGTCAGCGCCGGGTCGAAATGGTGCTGCAAATGCAAGTCCTTGAAGCGCAGATAGGGCGCGAAGGGCATCAATGCCGGAAACACCAGCGCCTCGTTCAACCATTGCGCGCGGAACGGATGCCGATGCAGCACCTCATGCTGCAAGGAAGAAAACTGCGCCAAGGCGATCCCGGTGAGAAGGATCGACACCGCGCCCGTGCTAACCCAAACCCAACCGCCCAGCGCAAAGACGGCATAAGTCACCAGCAACATCCCCACAGTCGGCCACTCCATAACGCGAGTCTGCGGCATATCTTTCCTCATCAAGGGGTTATCGTCGTACGCTAACACTTGCCAAACCGCTGCGGAACTCAGAGGATATGCAACATCCCATCACCATTGTGGATAATATAAAACAGATGCAGGATTTTATCGACAAACGCCACCGCGCCCCCCTGTTTCGCATCCGTCTGGCCGAGGCGATGGCGCAGCAGGGCACCAGCCAAGCCGCCTTGGCCCGCGCCACCGGGGCGGATCGCTCGACGGTATCGGCCCTGCTCGCCCCCGGCATCCGGCTGCCCAATGCGCAACTGACCGCCGATTGCGCCACGGCTTTGGGGGTGTCTTGCGACTGGCTTTTGGGCCTGACCGATCGGCCCGAGCCGGTGGACGCGCTGCTGGCCAGTTCCGTAACCTTTTCCGAAGCGCCGCGTGCGCTGTTTGACCAAGAGCTGATCGGCTGGCACCGCGCCGCTGCGGGCTATAAAATCCGCCATGTCCCCGCCAGCCTGCCCGATATGTTAAAGACGCCAGAAGTGGTGGCTTGGGAATACGCCGACGACCTTGGCCGCGCCGCTGATCAGGCGATTGCGGCGTTTAAAGACCAGCTGGATTGGATGAAATCCGCGCATTCCGATTATGAAATCGCTATGCCACTGCATGAAATATCGAACTTTGCCCGAGGCTTAGGCTATTGGTCTGGCCTGCCCCTTGGCGCCCGCCATGCGCAGATGGATCATTTGATTGCGATCTGTGACACGCTTTATCCCGCGCTGCGGCTGTATCTGTTTGACGCGCATCGGGTCTATTCCAGCCCGGTCACGGTGTTCGGCCCGCACCTTGCCGTCGTCTATCTGGGCCGCCAATACATCGTGTTTCGCGACCCTGACCGGGTGCAATCCATTCTGCAACATTTTGATGGCTTGATCCGTGCTGCCCCGTTCGGTGCGCGCGGCGTGCGCGATCATCTGGCACGATTACAACGGGTTATGGATCAGTAGACGGTCAACCGCCTAAGATCATAGCCGTTCCATTCAAAGATATCCCGCGCCGCTTTCAGCCGATCCGGCGGGAAGGCCCCTCGGTTCAGGATGAAGCCCAGCCGCCCATTCGGGCTGCCGACCACCAAGGTGCGATAATCGCCATCGGCCCACAAAATCCACCACGGCCCCGGCTGCCCCGGCACCGCAAACCGCCCCACAATATCCGAGGCCATCGGCCCTGCCGCCGCCATCTGCACGCCAGATTCGCACAAACGGTAGCGGATTTGCAGCTCGCCCGCGCCTTGGGAAATCTCGGCACCGCCGGGTTTGCAAGCTTCCCCGCCGAAAGCTGCCACCTGACTCCATGTGCCGACCAGACGGTTTTGGTCCATCACCGCATTGGAATACATCGGCGCATCAGGCGCGCGGTAGCGACCCACCGCCACAGTTTTCGGGGCTATTGCGCAAGCGCTCAGCAGCAAAAGCGCAATCAATCGATACAAAGGGTCACCATCGCGCCATTATCCTGCAAAATTTCATTACAGCCAAACAAAGGCGCGATTGGCGCACAAGTATTTGATCTGGCAAGGCAATCGCCCTCGCAATCGCTTTCCTTGTGGCAAGATTTGCCCGCGTCGCGCATCCTGCGCACGCAACTCATCCCGCCCGCTTTGCCTGCGACAGACCACTGCCCGCCCTTTTTAACGCAAGCCAGTTCTTCCGGCCCCAGCACCCGCGCCGGTTCTTCGGCAACGGGCGGCGAAGTGGCCTTGGCGGGATCAACGGCGGCGGGGTTGGGCTGGGGCGCTACCGCCTGCGCCGCCGGGTCAGGCTTTGCGATTTCCGCCGCTGGCTTGGCAGGATCAGCCGCACCCGCCACCGTAGGTGCGTCCAGAGAGGTCACCGCAATGGCATCGCCAGTGATCGGATTGGCGCTATCGCTGGGCTTCGCCAGCTTGCCACCACCCAAGGTGCAGCCCGCCACCACAACCGCCAAAACCATACAAAACCGCATCGCGCGCCCCTAATATGGCATCGGATGCGCGCGGTGTGCTGCATCAATTTCGGCCAAAACCTCGGCGTCCAATGCGACATCCGCCGCCCCCAAAGCGATCTCAAGCTGCGCCAGATCGGTGGCACCGATGATCGGAATACACGGAAATGGCCGCGCCATACAGAACGCAATCGCCATCTGTGCCGGGTTCAACCCGTGCCGCGCGGCGATGCCCAAATAGGCCGCCACCGCCGGAAACACCTGCGGCGTCACCCGCCCCGACAGCGTCGGATTAAGCGCCCGCCGCGTGCCCTCCGGGATCACGTCGCCCGCATATTTACCCGTCAGCAGCCCGGTGGATAAAGGCGAGAACGCCAGCAGCGGCATATCTTCCAGCGTGGAAAGTTCAGCCCAGTCGCTGTCAAACTGCCGACACAGCAGCGAATATTCATTCTGTACCGTCGCCATCCGCGGCAAACCATGTTTGTCTGCCAGTGCGAGCCAGCGCCCTGCGCCCCACACCGATTCATTGGAAAGTGCAATATGGCGGATTTTGCCCTCTGCAATCAGATCAGCTGATAGCTGAAGCATTTCAAGCATATGCGCTTCAATAGCTGCCTTATCCCCACCCCTCGGATCAAAGTGCCAAATGTCGCGAAAGTGATAGGCGGCGCGGTTGGGCCAGTGCAGTTGATAGAGATCAATGTAGTCGGTTTTCAGCCGCAGCAAGGAGGCCTCGACCGCCGCCCGCATCGCAGCACCCGTCAATGGCGCACCACCGCGAACCGCGTCCTGACCCTCTCCGGTCACTTTGGTCGCCAGCACCAGTTGATCGCGCCCGCCGCGCGCCGCAAGCCAACTGCCGATGATTTCTTCCGTACGCCCCACGGTTTCAGCCCGCACCGGATTGACCGGATACATCTCGGCGGTGTCCCAGAAATTCACGCCGTGGCCCAACGCCACATCCATCTGAGCATGGCCCTCGGCCTCGGAGTTTTGGCTGCCCCAAGTCATCGTGCCCAGCGAGAGCGCCGATACTGAAAGCCCCGTCTGCCCCAATCGCACTTGCCGCATCGCGCCCTCCTGTTTCAGCGCAGACTAGGCGGCGCGCCCTTACAAGGAAAGCCCTTGCGCATGGCCAGATCAGACTGAAGTCTGACCTCACGCGAATTTGCGCGGCCTTGACCAGTTTAATGTTACATTACCTTAAGATAAGGAGGTTTCCTTGCGCATGCTGCTGTTGATTTTGGCGCTTAGCGCCAGCCCCGCCTTCGCGGCCCCTGCCAAATATACCCTGCAACCCGATGCCTCGCTGATCGGGTTTGAAACCGATTTTGGCAGCGATAAAATCACCGGGCAAATGCCGATCACCCGCGCCGATCTCACGCTCGATTTCAAAAATGTCAGCGCCAGCCATGTTGCCGTGACGCTGGACTCCGCCCATGCCGAGGCGTCATTTCCGTTTGCGGCGCAGGCGATGAAAGGCCCTAAGGTGCTGGATTCGGCTGATTTTCCGCAGATCAGTTTTGAGAGTACCTCGGTGACTGCCAACGGCGAAGGTGCCGAGGTCAAGGGTCGCGTGACCATTCGCGGCGTCACCAAACCGATGGTGATGCAGGCGATGATCTGGCGGCAGAAGGGCCATGAGGCCGGCGATCTGTCGCATCTGACCATTCGGCTGACAGGGGCAGTCAACCGCTCGGATTTTGGCGCTGTGGGCTGGTCGGATATGGTCGGCGATCAGGTGCGCTTGGATATTCTGGCCCGCATTGCGCGCAGTGAATAGATGTGGCGGAATTCTCCCACAGGTTTTGGCTTGGCTTCGCGCTTGCTGCATTGGACCATGGCGGGACTGATCTTGGCTTTACTGGTGCTTGGCACGGCGCTTGGCTGGATTAAGCCCAATCTTTCAACGCTTTGGCTTTACGGGCTGCACAAGACGCTAGGGCTGACAGCCCTTAGCCTCGCCGTGATCCGGCTGATCTGGCACCGGATCAGCCCGCCGCCGCGCCCACTGGGGCCACCCAGCCAATGGCAAAACCGCGCGGCGCGGGCCACCCATCTGGCGCTATATCTGCTGATGCTGGCGATCCCGCTGTCCGGTTGGGTCGCCAGTTCCGCGACGGGTCTGGATGTGGTGATCTTTGGCCAGATCACTTTGCCACCCATCGCCCCCACTTCGCAAGCGATTGAAAACGCAGGCTTTGCCATACATGGCATCCTGACCAAGCTGCTGATGGCGCTGCTGCTTGCCCACATCACAGGCGCAGTTCTGCGGGGCTTGAAAGGCGACGGCACGCTGCGGCGCATCACAAAGGGCTCATAATCCCGATCTAGGCTTTAACCTCGTCTGGTCCTTGGCCCTCGCATCGGGTAAACGAGGCGCAACTGACGGGAAAGGGCATCGCATGGCACGGATTCTGATCACCTCCGCCATTCCTTATATCAATGGCATCAAGCACTTGGGCAATCTGGTGGGCTCTCAGCTTCCGGCCGATCTGTTCGCGCGCTACAATCGCGCGCGCGGCCATGAGGTGATGTTCATCTGCGCCACCGATGAACACGGCACCCCGGCCGAACTGGCGGCGGCCAAAGCGGGCAAGCCTGTCGCCGCATATTGCGCCGAAATGCATGATGTGCAGGCCGAGATTGCGCGCGGCTTTCGGTTGTCGTTTGACCATTTCGGGCGCTCATCCAGCGAGCGTAACCATCTGCTGACCCAGCATTTCGCGGGCAAACTGGCCGAGGCTGGACTGATCCGCGAGGTCGAGGAAAGCCAGATCTATTCCATCGACGATCACCGCTTTCTGCCTGACCGCTATATCGAGGGCACCTGCCCGAACTGTGGCTACGAGAGCGCGCGTGGCGATCAATGCGACAACTGCACCAAGCAGTTGGACCCCACCGATCTGATCAACCCACATTCGACGATTTCGGGATCAACCAATCTTGAGGTCCGCAAAACCAAGCACCTTTATCTGCGCCAGCGGTCGTTGCGTGACAAGCTAGAGGCTTGGATTGACAGCAAAAAAGACTGGCCAATCCTGACGACCTCGATTGCGAAGAAATGGCTGAACGACGGCGATGGCTTGCAGGACCGTGGCATCACACGCGATTTGCACTGGGGCATCCCGGTCAAAAAAGGCGATCAAATCTGGCCGGGGATGGAGGGCAAGGTGTTCTACGTCTGGTTCGACGCACCCATCGAATATATCGCCTGCACCGCTGAATGGGCCGACGCGCAAGGCCTGCCAGATGCCGCGTGGCAACGCTGGTGGCGCACTGATATGGGTGCGCAGGATGTCACCTACTATCAGTTCATGGGCAAAGATAACGTACCATTCCATACCCTTAGCTTCCCTGCCACGATCTTGGGGTCGGGTGAGCCTTGGAAGCTGGTCGATTACCTGAAATCGTTCAACTACCTGAATTATGATGGCGGCCAGTTCAGCACCTCGCGTGGGCGCGGCGTGTTTATGGATCAGGCTTTGTCGATCCTGCCCTCGGATTACTGGCGCTGGTGGCTGCTAAGCCACGCCCCTGAATCGGCGGACAGCGAGTTCACATGGGAGAATTTCCAGGTCTCGGTGAACAAAGACCTCGCCGATGTGCTGGGCAACCTTGTGTCCCGCGTCACCAAATTCTGCGTCGCGAAATTCGGCACAGAAGTGCCCAGCGCCGGGGAATTTGGCGAACAAGAGGCCCGGCTGATCGAAGAACTCGGCACCCGCATCAAAGACTACGCCGCCTGTATGGAATCGATGGAGGTCCGCAAGGCCAGCGCCGAGTTGCGCGCGATCTGGGTGATCGGCAACGAATATCTGCAAGCCGCAGCACCCTGGACGGTGGTGAAAACCGACCCCGAGCGCGCGCAAGCGATGATCCGCCTCAGCCTGAACCTGATCCGGGTTTATGCGATCTTATCCGCGCCCTTCATCCCGGATGCGGCTGCCACCATGATGGCCGCAATGGGATCGCAGGATTGGACTTGGCCCGATGACGTGGCAGCTGCGATGACAGCCCTGCCAGCAGGCCACGCCTTCAGCGTGCCGGAAAACCTGTTCCGCAAGATCACCGACGAAGAACGCGCCGATTGGCAGCAACGATTTGCTGGTATCCGCACCTGATGCAGCCTGCAGGCGGTTCTGCTATGCTTGCACCGGAGGGGGCCGTTATGAGCGATGCGCAAAAATACGTCGCCAAAGGTTCGGCGCATGTCACTCTGCCGGGGCAGGTAGAGCCGCTGGATGTGGCCTTTGTGCTGCTGCCGAAATTCACCATGCTGGCGTTTTCCTCGGCGATTGAACCTTTGCGGATGGCCAATCAACTGACGCAACAGGTGCTGTTTCGCTGGCAGGTATTGTCGGATGATGGCGGCCCGGTGACTTGTTCAAACGGTGTGCCGATCATGGTCGATGGCGCTTGGGCGCAGGCCAAACCCGAAGGCATCGTGCTGGTCTGTTCGGGGGTGGAGCCCGAAGGCAAAGCCAGCCAAGCCTTGGGCGATTGGTTGCGCGGGTTATGGCGACGGGGGCGCGTGGTCGGCGGGTTGTGTACAGGGGCTTATGCGCTGGCGCAGGCGGGCATCCTGAAGGGCCACCGTTTCACGATGCATTGGGACAATATCGACGCTTTCGCCGAAAACCACCCAGACCTTTTGCCCGCCCGGCAAGTGTTCTGCATTGACGACCGGGTGATGACCTGCGCCGGCGGTGTCGCTGCCGCCGATCTAATGCTCAAGCTGATCAACGACCGCTTCGGCCCGGTTTTGGGGCAAGAGGTGATGAACATGTGCCTGCTGACCCAGCGCAGACAGGAAGAAGATCTGCAAACCACCTCGCTTGCCGCCCGCCTCGGCACCCGCCACGACAAACTTCTGCAAGCGGCGGCTTATCTTGAGGCGCATATCGAGGAAGACTTCGACCTTGACGCTTGCGCCGCCCACCTCATGCTGTCGCGCCGCCAGATTGAGCGGCTGTTCAACCGCTATCTCAACATCACTCCGGTGCGCTATATGAACGATTTGCGGCTGGCGCGCGGGCGGTCTTTGCTCGCGGAAACTGATATGAAGGTGACAGAGGTGGCGGTGGCCTGCGGCTATGCATCCACCTCGCATTTCTCGAAGTCGTTTCGGAAGAAATACGGCACCTCGCCCTATCGCTTTTCGCATTTCGGCGGCTAAGGCGATTCAGGTTTTCAGGGAAGCTAGCCTACCGCAAAACGCGTTCGAGTGAAACGAAAGGCAGCGATGTCCGATACCTTGTAAACCTGAACCGCTCTGCACGGCTGTTGGCCTGATCTGATGGCGCGGCTTACGCCGCAAGCCTCTTCAGCGCTGACGCGCGGTTGGGATGCGGCATCGACGCCTGCCCCCAGCGTTTTTCTTGCAGCACCCTGCCCCAGCCGCTATGCAAGCGCAGCAATTCCCGGAGGCCGCCATGCCCAGCTTTCTGTCGACCGATGACACCGATTTTGAGGCCCGCTTCACAGCCCTTCTGGGCATGAAGCGCGAAGAAGCCGAGGATGTCGATCAGGCCGTAGCCGCCATCATCGCCGATGTCCGCGCCCGTGGCGATGCTGCGGTGCTGGATCTGACCACCAAATTCGACCGTCTGACGCTGACAGCGCAGACCCTCGCCTTCAGCCCTTCGGAGATCGAAGCAGAATGTGCCAAAGTCTCTCCCGAGGATCGCGCCGCGTTGGAACTCGCGGCGGACCGCATCCGCGCCTACCACTCCCGCCAAATGCCGAAAGATGAGATGTGGACCGACAGCGCAGGGGCAACTTTGGGCTGGCGCTGGACCCCGGTATCCGCCGCGGGCCTCTACGTCCCCGGTGGCACGGCGTCTTATCCTTCCTCGGTGCTGATGAACGCCATCCCCGCCAAAGTAGCAGGTGTTGCGCGCTTGGTGATCACCTGCCCGACCCCCGGCGGTATTGTGAATCCTTTGGTGCTGCTCGCGGCGCGGATCGCAGGCGTTGACACCATCTACCGCATCGGCGGCGCGCAGGCGGTGGCGGCGCTGGCCTATGGCACCCAAACCATTGCGCCGGTTGATAAAATCACTGGTCCGGGCAATGCCTATGTGGCCGCCGCCAAGCGCCGGGTGTTTGGCCGGGTTGGCATCGACATGATCGCCGGGCCATCGGAAATTCTGGTGATAGCAGATCGCGACAACGACCCCGATTGGATCGCGCTCGACCTGCTCAGCCAAGCCGAACATGACGCCTCTGCGCAATCCATCCTGATCACCGATGATGCGGCTTTCGGGCAGGCCGTTGCCCTCGCTGTCGAAAAACGCCTTGTCACACTGGAGCGTCGCGATATTGCGGGGGCGTCTTGGCGCGACAATGGCGCGGTGATCATCACCCGCGATCTGCATGAGGCAGCGGCGCTGTCCAACCGCATAGCCCCCGAACATCTCGAACTCTGCACCGCCGACCCCGAGGCGCTGTCACAGCAAATCACCCATGCTGGTGCTATCTTCTTAGGGGCATGGACACCGGAAGCCATCGGCGATTACGTTGGCGGCCCGAACCATGTGTTGCCCACCGCCCGCTCGGCGCGGTTTTCTTCGGGATTGAGTGTGATGGATTTTGTGAAACGGACCACCTTGGCCAAAATGACCCCTGAAGCGCTGGCGCAGATCGGCCCCGCCGCGGAACGGCTGGCAATCTCGGAAAGCCTGCAAGCGCATGGGCTTTCCGTCCGCGCGCGGTTGGATCGCTTGAACCGGGGGGCAGAATGAACCGCATCTGCGCCATCGACATTGACGAAAAGGGCCTCGCCCGCGTCACCCCGACGATTGAGCAAGAGCGCAATGTCGCGATCTTTGATCTGCTGGAAGATAACTCTTTCACCCTGCCGGTGCGCGACGACCGCGCCACGGTGCCAGGCCCCTACCGTCTGGGGCTGGCGATCCGCGAGGGGCGGCTGGTGTTTGATATCGCCACAGAAGCCACAGAAAAAGTCGGCGAGTTCCACCTGTCGCTAGGGCCATTCCGCCAAGTGGTGAAGGATTACTTCCAAATCTGTGAAAGCTACTTCGAGGCCGTCAAACGTCTGCCCCCAAGCCAGATCGAAGCCATCGACATGGCCCGTCGCGGCATCCACAACGAGGGCGCGCGGGTGCTGCAAGAGCGGCTTGACGGCAAGGCCGAGGTCGATATCGACACCGCCCGCCGCCTGTTCACCCTGATCTGCGTGTTGCACTGGGGCTGATGATGGCATTTCCGCAATCGGTGCTGTTCTGCTGTGATCACAACGCTGTCCGCTCGCCGATGGCCGAAGCGATGATGAAGAAATTTTACGGCCAGCGCGCCTATGTGCAGTCGGCAGGGGTGAAGAATGATATGGAGGTTGACGGCTTTTCCATCGCCGTCTGCGCAGAACTCGGCGTTGAGCTCGCCCGCCACCGCACGCGGTCGTTTGAAGAAATGCAGAACCTCGGCGATGATCTTGGCCAGTTCGACCTGATCATCGCTTTGTCCCCCGCCAGCCAGCACGCCGCGCTTGATCTGACGAAATCCTACCATCTTGAGGTTGAATACTGGCCGATCATCGACCCCACCGCTTTGGGTGAGGGCCGCGACGCCAAACTCTCCGTCTACCGCCAAGCCCGCGACCAGATCAAAACCCGGATGCTCGACCGCTTTGGGCCACCGACAGAACTCTAAGCCGCTAAAACTTATCTAAAATTTTGTTTCATCTTGGCGAAAATACTCCACGGGGATTTGGGGGCGTGAAACCCCCAATCTTAGGCTTCAACCCGCGCCGCCAGAATTTCTGCCAAATTCGCCTCAATCCACCCGGTCAAGGCCCCCACCCGCTTGGCGGCTTCAACGCCTAAAGCCGTCAGCGAATATTCCACATGCGGCGGCACCACCGGATGCGCCACCCGCAACACCAGCCCATCGCCCTCCAGCGCTTGCAAAGTCTGCGAAAGCATCCGCTCTGACACCCCGCCCACCCGTCGCCGAAGGGCCGAGAACCGCAAGGTGCCATCCTGCAAGGCAAACATCACCAGCACGCCCCACTGGCTGGTCAAATGCTTCAACACCGCCCGCGACGGACAATTTGCCACCAGCACATTCGGCGGAAATTCGACCGCTACATTCATCCTGCAGCCCCTCGCGGCAAAACTTTATACTAACAGAAATGTATGTACTTCTCTTTCGTAAGTAAAGGCGTATCTTTGCGCCACCGACCAAACAGGAGATCAAAATGACCATCGCAATCACCGGCGCCAGCGGCGCTCTCGGCCAACTCGCCCTCACCGCCCTGAAAGCCCGCGCGCCGCAGGCCGAATTTATCGCCCTTGTCCGCGATCCGGCAAAAATCACTGGCACCCCGGCCCGCGCTTTTGACTATACCAAACCCGAGACGCTTGCCCCTGCCCTCAAAGGCATCGACACCCTCGTGCTGATTTCCTCGAATGATTTCAACAACCGCGCGGGCCAGCACCGCGCCGTGATTGATGCCGCCAAAGCCGCAGACGTCACACGCATCATCTACACCTCGATCCTGAAGGGTGACGCTTCGCCGATGATTCTGGCAGCAGATCACATCGCGACTGAGGCCGCGCTGAAAGCCTCCGGCATCCCCGCCACCATCCTGCGTAACGGCTGGTACACCGAAAACTACACCGGCAGCTTGAAAGCTTCCATCGAACATGGCGCACTGATCGGGTCCTCTGCCAATGGCCGCATCGCCTCTGCCGCCCGTGCCGATTATGCCGAAGCCATCGCCGTCACCGCCCTTGATGACAGCCATGCAGGCAAGACCTACGAGCTTGCAGGCGACATCCCGCACACCATGGCCGAATTTGCGGCTGAGGTGTCCAATCAGGTCGGCAAAGCGATTGCCTTCAACACCTTGCCGAAAGACACCTACGCGGGCATCCTGCAAAGCTTCGGTCTGCCGGAAGCCTTCGCCAATATCCTCGCCGACAGCGACGACACCGCAGCAACCGGGTCGCTGCTGGATGAAAGCCACACGTTGTCAAAGCTGATCGGTCGCCCGACCACGCCGATCGCCACCACGATCAAGGCGGCGCTGTAAGCGCGCGCCAAAGCAGTGCTCGAACCAACCTGCGACAGCGGCCTCCCGTCGCTGCCGCAAACCACCGCCATGCTGCCGATCCCGGTCTGGACCGGGCCGCGCCCGCGTGCCACCATGCGCCAAATCCTGCATGAGGCCAGTATGACCGAAACCGCCCGCACCACCGTCACCGCCTATTACGCTGCCTTCAACGCCGAAAACCCCACGGGGATGCTCGCCTGCGTCACCGACGGCATTGAGCACCGCGTCAACGAAGGCGGCATCCGGCTTGGCCGCGAAAAGTTCGCCGAATTCTGCGCGCATATGGGCGTGTCCTACCGCGAACAGCTGAAAGACATTGAGATTTTCGTAAACCAGGCAGGCACCCGCGCCGCCGCGGAATTCGTGGTCCATGGCGCATATCTCAAAACCGACCCCGGCCTGCCCGAAGCCCGCGGCCAAAATTACATCCTGCCCGCCGGATCGTTCTTCGACCTAAAGGATGGCAAAATCTCCCGCATCACCACCTTCTACAATCTCAACGATTGGATCGCTCAGGTCTCGGCATGACCCCAGATCTGGCCGCCGAGATCGAAGTTCGCGCCCTGACCGGCACAGCACTAGAGGCCGCCCTGGATGGTGTCGCCGCCCTGCGCATCGCGATTTTCCGCGACTGGCCCTACCTTTACGACGGAAACCTCGCGTATGAACGCGCCTATCTGCAAACCTACCGCGACAATCCCGGCGCCCTTTTGGTCGGGGCCTTCCACAATGGAGGTTTGGTCGGAGCCTCCACCTCGACCCTGATGGAAGATCACGCCGAAGCGTTCTCCGCCCCGTTCCGTGCGCTGCATATTCCGCTGGAAAACATCCTCTACGGTGCGGAATCCGTCCTGCTGCCCGCCTATCGCGGCATCGGTCTGGGCCACCGCTTCATTGATCTGCGCGAAGACCACGCCCGCGCCATGCACCGCGCCTATGTCGCGTTCTGCTCGGTCAAACGCCCCGAAAACCATCCGCTGAAACCCACGAATGCCCGCTCCAATGATGCGTTCTGGATGGGCCGGGGCTATGAGCCGCTGCCCGGCGTGCTGGCAGAGTTCGCGTGGAAAGACGTGGGAGACGACGCAGAAACCACCAAACCGCTGCAATTCTGGATGCGCAAACTGTAGGGTGGGGTTTTACCCCACCGCGCCGCATAATTGGTGGGGTGAACCCCACCCTACATCTCAAACCCGCCGCCTCGGCCTACATGGGTAGGGCGGGGTTCACCCCGCCACTCCCGCCCCCCCCCAAGACCAAGGCCCGCCATGATCCTCGCCGCAGCCGCCTACCCGCTCTCCCGCCTTGTCGATTTCTCGGAATATGCCAACAAACTCACCATATGGGTCGAAGATGCCGTAGCGATGGGCGCTAACCTGCTGGTGTTCCCGGAATATGCCAGCATGGAACTGGCCTCGCTCGCCCCGCGCGAAGTCTCGGACGACCTAGAGGCTGCATTGCACGCAGTCGCCCGCCATGGCCCTGCCGTTGATGCCCTGCACTGCCAACTCGCAGCCAAGCACAACCTCTACATCCTCGGCGCATCGGCCCCATATTTCGGCACTCAACGCCCGACCAACCGCGCCACCCTCTACGGCCCCAACGGCATCATCGGCCACCAAGACAAGCAGATGATGACAAGGTTTGAGCGTGAAACGTGGGATGTGGTCGCAGGTAACCCGCTGCAACTGTTCGACACAGCCATGGGCAAAATCGGCGTACTGATCTGCTATGACAGCGAATTTCCCCTGCTCGCCCGCACCTTGATCGAGGCAGGCGCGCAAATCCTGCTCGTGCCGTCCTGCACCGACACTCTGGCCGGATATACACGCGTCAAAGTAGGCGCGATGGCCCGCGCGCTGGAAGGTCAATGCGTCGTCGTCCACGCCCCCACCGTCGGCCCGTGCGACTTCTGCCCCGCTGTGGACGAGAATGTAGGCTCCGCCGCAATCTACGGCCCTTCTGACAAAGGTTTCCCCGAGACCGGGATTCTCGCCCAGACCGCGCTAAACCAACCCGGCTGGGCCATTGCCGAAATCGACCTTTCCGCCGTTGAGATCGTGCGTGCCACAGGCTCGGTGTTCAACCACGCACACTGGCCCGAACAAGCCAGCCGTGCCATCCAACCCATCGAAATCGTTAAAAACCCCTGAACACGCCGCCCCATACGTTAAAAATCCACAGCAAAAGCCCACTCCACCCGTGGTTCCCCTAAGCCCATCCTCTGTGCAAAAATATCCCCGCCGGAGGCAATCTGACGCCTTAAAATGATGAACGTTTGATCTTGCGGACTTCGTGTAAAACAGTCCCATCCCGCACAATTCCCCAGACAACCACAACATGTTGTGTCCAACGCCGCAAAATAAGCCGCGATACACAAACCACTCCCAGCGGGGAAGAAACTCCGCCCGCAAAGTCCGCGCATCCGTGAACACGCAAACCACCCCAAACAGCCCCGATTTTCCCCCTTGAAAATCCCCCCCAACAAGCGCATATCCCTGCCGATGCCTGCGGTTCCCGCGGGCTAAATCCTATTGGAGAGACCATGGCCAAGGAAGATATCCTCGAATTCCCCGGTGTCGTGAAAGAACTCCTGCCCAACGCGACATTCAAGGTTGAACTCGACAACGGCCATGAATTGATCGCGGTGATGGCAGGCAAGATGCGCAAAAACCGCATCCGGGTTCTGGCAGGCGATAAGGTGCAGGTCGAAATGACCCCCTATGATCTGTCCAAAGGCCGCATCAACTACCGCTTCAAGTAACGTGAGCGCTTTCCGAAAAGTGGGCACCGGTTTTCGGACCCAAAAGCGCGGGAAACCCTGATGAAGCTTATCCTCGGATCAGGCAGCCCGCGCCGGAAGGAACTTCTGGCGCAGCTTGGCATCATCCCCGACGCCATCCTCCCCCCCGACATCAACGAAGACCCGCTCAAGGGCGAGTTGCCCCGCCCCTATTGTGCGCGTCTGGCGCGCGAAAAGGCGGCGGCGATTCCCGCCGACCCCGATGACATCATCCTGACCGCCGACACCACAGTCGCCCTCGGCCGCCGTATTCTCGGCAAACCCGCCGATGCAGGCGAGGCCGCACGATTCCTCACCGACCTCGGCGGGCGGCGGCATCAGGTGATCACCGCCATCGCCGTCAAACGCGGTGACAAAATCTGGAGCCGCGAAAGCGTCTCGGCTGTGAAGATGAAACGGCTGTCTGACGTGGAGCTGAACACCTATCTCGCATCGATGGAATGGCAAGGCAAAGCCGGTGCCTACGCCATCCAAGGTGCTGCTGGCGCCTTCATCCCGTGGATTTCTGGCAGCTTCACCGGCATCGTTGGCCTTCCCTTGGCTGAAACCGCAGCCCTGCTTGCCGCCGCAGGCTACCCCATCTGGAAAAGCCAATGACCCGCACCGTCCTGCTCGATACCCTGAAAGACCGCCCCGCCGCCGCCTTGGTTATAGACGGCCAGTTGCACGATCTGGCGATTGACCCGATCACCGACGCCCCCCTGCCCGGTGCGATCTACCGCGCCATCGCCGACCGCCCGATGAAGGGCCAAGGTGGCTTGTTCGTTAAACTCCCCGAAGGCTCAGGTTTCCTGCGCCAAACCGCAGGTATCGCCCCCGGCCAGCGCCTGCTGGTGCAGATCACCGGTCCTGCCGAGGCTGGCAAGGCCTATCCCGTCACCACCCGCCTGCTTTTCAAATCGCGCTACGCCATCGTCACGCCGGGTGCTCCGGGCCTGAATATCTCGCGCCGGATAAAAGACGACGCGCTGCGCGATGATCTGGAAGCGCTGGCAAAGGTCGCGATGCAAGGCGCGGATGAGATGCTGGGTTTGATCCTGCGCTCGGCCTGCACGCATGCCAATGATGACGAAATCGCCGAAGACATCGCAGCAATGCGCGAACTCGCACAGGCAGTGCTGGCGGATATTCAAGGCAATGCCGAACTGCTGGTCGAAGGCGCAAGCGCACATGAAACCGCTTGGCGCGACTGGGCCGATCCCGAACCCGATGAGGTGATCGAGGGTGGTTTTGCCGACCATGACGTGCTGGAGATGATCGACGCCCTGCTCACTCCGCGTGTGACCTTGAACGAGGGTCACATGATGATCGAGCCCACCCGCGCGCTGATCGCAGTCGATGTGAACACCGGCAATGACACCTCGCCCGCCGCAGCCCTGAAGGCCAACATTGCCGCCGCCCGCGAACTGCCGCGTCAGCTGCGGCTGCGCGGATTGGGAGGCCAAGTGGTGATCGACTTCGCGCCGATGCCGAAGAAAGACCGCGCCATCCTAGATCAAGTCATCCGCGCCGCATTCAAATCGGAATCCGAGGTCAATCTGGCAGGCTGGACCACGCTTGGCCTTTACGAGATCACCCGCAAACGCGACCGTCTGCCGCTGACGGAACTGCTGGAATGAGCTGCCCGATCTGCAACCGCAAATCTGACGAAAAATACAAACCCTTCTGCTCGCGCCGCTGCGCAGATGTTGATTTGGGCAAATGGCTTACGGGTAGTTATGCTATCCCAACTGCGGCGATTGACGACGAAAACCCGGAAGATCTCAGCGACCCGAAACATCGCCCGCAATGATCTGCCGCCCAGCGCATTTTTCTGGCAAAACCCACTGGACAGCCCCGCGCCTGTAACGTATCACCCCGCCACCAAGTAAGATAAGGCCTTGCAAGATGTGCCCGGATAGCTCAGTTGGTAGAGCAGCGGATTGAAAATCCGCGTGTCGGCGGTTCAATTCCGTCTCCGGGCACCAATATTTTACGAAATATTGTTTAAAATTAAATAGTTAGCATGCTGGTCTGTAGTCCTATCCCCCTAAATATCCCCCTTCTTGCGTTGATAGGGTGGATTGCCCGCCGCGCTTCGCCCCGATGCGGCAATGCGCTACGCTCGGCCTAACACCCCCCCCTCCGCGTGCGCGCGTAATGGGCGGCGATTAGGGCTAACACCCCATCCCCCGCCCGCGTGTATTTCTGCTAGATACCGCATTGCAGGGCTTGAACCTACTTTTGTGCGAAGTGTAAAGTGGCGAGGTGGTATCATCGGCAAGCTGCAAGGCCGGGAAAGCGTCAAAAAAGCGTAGTGCGTCTTGCAAGGTCCGAAAAAAAGTAAACCGCCGAAACATCCCGCGACATGCGCCCCGCCGAATGATACGCAAAGCCGCTCAGCCCAAGTTCTTTGATAAGCCAAGAATGGGGATCAATTCCCGCGCCCGAAAAGCCACTGCCCGGCACCACGATACAGACGCGGATCGGCCACGATCTATCATCGACGGCTTTTTGTGGTGTAGCGCGACGATCAAGATGAGACTTCGCATCCAGATTGTCGCGCTACACGTAAGGCCCAGTCTAAAGGAAACGCGAGCCATGGTTCCCCGGCGCGAGGGTTGCAAAGATTGAACACGCGCCCCTCTTACGCTGGGCTTCCTCCCTACTTGCACACGTGTGGCGCTTGATAGACCGGCGATGCGGTATCGTCGGCAAGCTGCAAGGTAGGAAAGGCCGCAAGGAAGCGTTGCAAGTCTGACATGACGCGAAAGTAGATTGCCTGAACATCGCGCGAAGGAAAGCCCTACGCGTGACTGGCAAACTCCCCCAAGACCAGGTTCTTGTTAAGCCAAGCGTCAGGATCAATTCCTGCACTGGAATACCCAGAGCTTGGCACTCGAACACAAACGCGTTGGCACGTCCTGCAAATGCACTTGCTTACAGCGATCCGATGCCGGACCTTGTCAAATTATCCGCGTACTTATGGCTTGGTCTGTCGGAGGCCCACGATTATGAAAAAAAATGCCCCGTGCGCACTACGGGGCATGCCTCTTATAGTCTCAAGCGCCAGAGTCAGGCACGGCGACGGCGGGCCAGAGCACGGAGTGCAGCAAGCGCACCCAGGAGCAACGGGGCGGCAGCCGGCACGGGAACGGGCGACGGGCCAGTCGGGTCGGTCGATCCGAATGTGATGTTGTCAAAACCAGTCTGGTTTGCAGTGCCCCCGAAATTAATCGACTTGGCCGTGCCGAGGAAGGCAACTGCACCGATATTCCATGTGGCAAAGAGACCAGTCGGATCTCCTGGCCCCGTCGTACCGTTGTTTAGCAGATCGATTTGACCCAGCATAGTCCCGGTCCCATTCATGCCGTCCCAGACGGTAACGCCTGCCACAACCGAAGAAGAGTAGAAAAACGAGAAGCCATCACTGAAGCCCGCCGCAAAGTTCAGGATCGCCTCGTTTGCGTCCAGAAAGAACATCACCGTAGACGGGCTGGGTTCGTTGGCAAAGTTTCCACTGCCGCCTGCATCGCTGTCGATAATTGCGAGCGTCGCTGGCGAAAATTCAACACCTTGCGAGGCATAAAAGTTGCCGACCGGCGCAAGTTCACCAACGCCTTCAAAATTAATCGTGATTACGGCGGCGGCCGAGGGAAGTGCGCTCAGAGCAGACAAGGTGCTGACAAGTGCAAACGTACGGAAGTTCATGATACTCTCCTGTTTAAATGACAAGTAGGTGAAATGTTCGAAAAATTGAACACTAAACGCCGTTTTTAGTAACATAAACGTGTGATTCGTTAAAACAAAAAGATGCGAGATCTGTTTCGCTTGTCGAAACAATCCGCCATTATTTTTTCCCATATCTGCCGCTATCGTGCCGCATTTCTCTCTCGTGAATGGGTCTTGCCGGGCGGGATTGTGCGCGGGACCGCCCTGATCCAATAAGTTATAAGCGATGAACATGGCAACAAACGCACGGCAGGGGAATCGCGTTTGGGATTTGACCTGATCCGAGGGGCCTTGCGGTCTTGGGCAGGATGGATTCTGGAGCGGGGTTCGCCCTTTTGGAGCCCATTTCCCGCATGGACATCCTCTTCGCCGCTTTCGAAGACATCCTCCTCGCCGCTTTCGAAGACATCCCCGATCCCCGGGCCGACAACGCGCGTCACGACCTTTGCGAACTTCTGGTCCTAGGCTTTGTTGCGGTGCTCTGCGGGGCGACGAATTGTGCCGAGATGGCGGACTTCGGTCGGGCAAAAGAGCATGTTTTCAGAGGCTTCCTGAAGCTCAAGCATGCAATTCCGTCGCATTACACCTTCTCGATGGTGTTTCGGATGATCGATCCGAAGGCGCTGGATGCGGCCTTCGGGAGGGTGCTGGCCCAGATCGCGGCGATGCTCGGCGACGGCGATGTGATCGCCATTGACGGCAAGGCCCTGCGCGGCGCGCGTGACAAGGGACAGGGCGTGCGGACCCGGATGATGGTCTCGGCCTACGCGGCGCGCCTGCGCCTGACGCTGGCCACGGTGGCCGCCGATAATGGCGGCGAACTGGAAGCGGCGCTCGAGATGCTTGGCCTGATCGCGCTCAAGGGCAAGGTGGTGACGGCGGATGCCACCCGGAACTGGCCCGCCGCCTGAAGATCGACATCTGGTTCTGCGATCCGCACGCGCCCTGGCAGCGGGGTTCCAACGAGAACACCAACGGTCTGCTGCGCCAGTTCTTCGCCAAGGGCACCGATCTGAGCGGCATCAGTCAGACCGACCTGAACGACGTGGCGCGCCTGATGAACCAGAGACCCCGCAAAACCCTCAGATGGAAAACCCCCGAAGAAGCCATGGCCGAAGAACTCGCGGCCTTCAGATCAACCGTTGCACTTGAAACTTGAATCCAAGGAGCCCCTCTATATTTCAAAATCTCTGAATTGCGTAAGCGGCAAATATGCTCCCCATGCCAGTCCCCAAGCCGACCGCCCTACAGTTTAAACTTCCTTGCCCGTGCAGTCCGCGTGCGGCACCCCTCGCAGCAATAGCGGGCATCAGCGCGTCGGTAGATCGGCACCGGGTCATGGCACTCCCTGCACGCCCACCCGTCGATACAGAGACGCTTCAGAACGGCCACGGCGCGGGCATTGCGGTGCTTTGGGTTGCCTTCAAAAATGGGCGGTTTCGCCATCCCAGAGTCAATCTAGAGCAAGTCACCTTCAATCGGGACCATATCCTGCGGCTTTGAAGTAGTTTCTGCATTCCTGGCTATGGAATAGATCGCAGACTGCACCGACGGCGGTCCAGAGGGCTTGGTACGTT
>NZ_JAFCTX010000013.1:0-117852 GCF_049896245.1 Cypionkella sp. TWP1-2-1b2
CTGCGAAGCTCCATAGGATGTGATTTGCCCATCTCGATCCCCTATATCTGGAAAGATCAGGGAATCAGAAACCGTCCAAGATGGGAAGCCTGAATCATATGAACGGCGACTTGCTCTAACAGCCACATCAGCATGAAGAAGGCCATCATGGCCGTCACAAAGTCAGCATAGGCCACTTTCCACGCCCCACCGTGGTGACCGCTGGCTTTGATTATTTTCTTCCGCTTGATGATGACTGGCGCAGCATTTGATTGCCCGACCATCACACACCCATGTTTCACACCCAGGGTCAGGTATAGCGCAACAGGCTTTACCAAGGCTTAAGCGATTGGATTTTATCTATTTCCAGTCTCAACGTTCGCGCAACGCCTCGTTCGACTTATACAAAGGCTTGGTCAGATAAGTCAGAATCGTCTTACCGCCTGTCTCTAACTCCACATCCGCCTGCATACCCGGCTTAATCTCAAGCCCCTTTTGCCGTGCAGTGAATTTGCTTTGATCGACCGCCAGCGTCACCTTGTAATGCGGATCGCCGTTCGGATCACGAGAGCGTTCATCCTTGAACGTATCCGCCGAAATGAACACCACTTTCGCCTTCAATGACCCATAGATGGTATAATCATAGGCCGATAACTTTACCGTCGCATCCAAGCCTTCGCGCACCGAGGCAATATCGCGCGGCTTCACCCGCGCCTCGATGAACAATGCGTCATCCAGCGGGATGATCTGCAAAATCTCCTCACCGGGCTTGACCACGCCGCCGATTGTGGTGATCGACAACTTGTTCACCACGCCCTTCATCGGCGCCACCAGCACGGTGCGCGACAACTGATCCTGCGCCAGCTTCAGCTTTTGCCGCAAGCCCGCGAGGTCACTTTCGGTCTTGGCGTAATCGGTCGCCCGCTCCATCTGAGTCGTGGTGCGCGCCTCGCTCAGCTTGTTCTTCGCATCCGAATTGTCCCGCCGCGCCCGCGTCACTTCGATCAGCGGAGCGATGTCCTGCTTATACATTTTCTCCAACAATTCGGCCTCCTTAGAGGTCTGCTCCAGCACCGACTGCGCGCCACCTACCCGCGCGTCATATTCGCTCAAACGCGCAGTCAGCAGCGCCTTTTCCGAGGCCACAACATCCGGCACCCTCTGCGCAAATCTCTGCGGCACATCAAACCCCGGCGCGCCGTTCATCTCGGCTTCCAGCCGCAAACGCCGGATTTCCAGCGTGGCGATTTCGTCCGACAACTCATCCACCGCTGCCTGATATTGCGTGCCATAAAGCCGAGCCAATGTCTGTCCCGGCTCTACCACATCGCCCTCGGCCACGTTCAATTCGGCCAGAATCCCGCCTTCAAGGTTCTGGATGATCTGCGGGCGGCTAGAGGATACCACCTCGCCCTGAGCGCGCACGATCTCATCCACCCAAGCGACCGAGGCCCAGGCCACGAACACCACCATCACCGCCACGATCATCCAGATCGTGCGGCTTGGCCCACGGGTTTTCTCGGCGAAACTTTCGTCATAGCTGGCAAGGCTCATGGTTTGGCCCCCCCAACCTGCATTGAAAACGGCTTTTTCACCGGAGTGATGCTGCCAATCGCAACCCCAGCCGCCGGGGCAGGGGCCTGCGCTGCAATCCCGCCGCCGTTCAAATGCGCCAGCACAACTTCACGCGGCCCATCCACCACAAGCCGCCCGTTTTGCATGATCACCACGCGGTTGGTCAGCTGTAAAATCGGCACGCGGTGGGTGGCAATGATCGCGGTGCGGCCTTCCAGCCAAGTTTTCAGCCGCGACACCAGCGTGGTTTCCAAAGTCTGATCCAGCGCCGCCGTCGGCTCATCCAAAATCGCAACGCTTGGGTTTTGCAGCCAAATCCGCGCCCAACCGATGCTTTGACGTTGGCCGACCGACAGGCCTTCACCCATCTCGCGGATTTCCAGATCAAGCCCACGCGGATGGCTGCGCACGAACGGCCCCAGCCCTGCGAAATCCAGCGCATCGAGCAAACGGTCATCGTCGCGTTCCAGCTGCGACATGTTCAGATTATCGCGCAAGGTGCCTGCAAACAGCCGCACTTCCTGCCCCAGATAACCCACGCCGCGCCGCAAATCGCGCGGATGCACTTGGTTCAGATCCACCCCGTCAATCAAAACCCGCCCGGCCGAAGGCTCGTAAAGCCCCGCCAACACCCGCAACAGCGTCGATTTGCCCGAGCCATTCGCGCCCAAAACCGCGATATGCTGGCCTGCCGGGATCGACAGCCCGTTGATCTCTACTGTCGCCGCCGCTTTCGGATCATAGCGGAACTCGACATTGCGCAACTCGAACGCGCCTGTCAGTTTGTCGCGGCGCAGATAGTGCCGACCGGTTTCCTCTGCCTGATTGGACTGCGCAATCGCCTCCAACCCATCCAGCGCTGATTTCACATTGGTCCACTTTGACATCGTCGAGGACAAAGCCGCCAAAGGCCCCAAGGTCCGCCCGGTCAGAATGCCAATCGCAATGATCGTGCCAACAGTGAAATCGCCCGCGAACACCAGATAGGCCCCGGCGACCACTGCCAGAATATAGGTCGCCTGTTGCACGCCCTGCGCCCAATAGCCCAGCATCGCCGTCAGATGCCGTTGATCACTGGATTTCACCGCCGACAGAGTCGACAACTCCGCCCAAATCCGCTTGATCCGGTCCTCGCCGCGTTGAGTGGTGACGGTTTCTGCCTCAAAAATCGCCTCATACAGCAACCGCGCCGCACGGGTCGAAGCGCCTTGCGTGGCCGCCGTCAAAGCCACCATGCGCCTTTGAAACAGGAAACCCGGCAGCACCATCAGCACGCCGCCCGCGATCAGAATCCACACCAGATTGCCGCCGATTGAGGCAACAAGGGCAAGGAAAATCAGGATAAATGGCAAATCCGCCATCGTGCCAATCGTCGTCGCGGTGAAAAACTCTCGCACCGAGGAAAACTCGCGCATCGCCGCGAACAGGCTGGAAGGGCTGCGCTGCCCCGGCCCGTGTTTCATGCCCAGCAGCTTATCCATCAGCCGCGCCTGCACCGACAATTCAATCCGCTTGCCCGTGGTATCCATCAACCCCGAACGCGCCAGCTTCAAAGCCGCTTCCAGCACAATCGCCAGCATTGCGCCCAGCGCCAGCACCCACAACGTCGGTTCCGACTGATACGGGATCACCCGGTCATAAACCTGCATCGAGAATAGCGACACCGCCACCGCCAGCAGGTTGGCAACCAGCGACCCGGCAGCCACTTCGCCCAACTGGCGTTTGTAGCGCTTGAACTCGCCCCAGAACCAGTGCGGAGCCTTCGCAGCCTCGACATGCCGGGTTTCCAACTCGGCGACCGAAGTGCGCACCCGCAAAATCCGGCCCGCATAGACCTGCGCGAAATCCTCATGCGGCACTTCTGCGCGCATATTATCGACGCTGGTGTCATACACCTCAACGCCGTCAGCCGTCTCACCCAGAACCAAAACGATCTGGCCCGAGGTCATTTCCGCCAAAGCTGGCCAGTGCGGCATACTTGGCACGGCGACAGCGTCCACCTGCGCTGCGACGCTGCAACTGCGCAAAGCACGCGCGACCTCTGGCAACCCCAACTGCCCCGCGTCTGAGGCCAGCTGGATCTGCTCGACCACATCGGACACCGCGAGATCAACGCCGCACAGCCCGGCGTAAACCGAGGCCAGTTGCGCCCGGCTTAGCGCCCGCGCGTTATGCCGACCCTGCGGCACCCGCGTATCCGTGCCACCGCGCGCGGCAATATCCCCAGCCGCAGCGACGCGGCCCGCATTGATATCAAAGGCCACAACCCGGTCATTCACATCCGTGCCCCATCTACCAACACCCCACGATCACGGGCGATTTCCAGATCAATCAGCGCCATGTCATAGCCCAGCGAGGCCTGATCGCGCTGCAACCGTGCGTAGGAACCATACTGTCCCACCAACTCCAGCAGCGTCCGCCGCCCGACCTTGTATTGCTGGGTGAACAGATCAAGGTTGGCCGCCGTTTGCCGCAGCACCTCATTGCCCTGCGCCTGGCGAGAGGCCAGATCGGCCTTCTGCTGCTGCAACGAGACGATACGGCGATTGGCGGTCTCAGCGGCCTCGGCGGTTTGCCGATCCACCACATCGCCCGTTTGCTGCAAGGCGGTGATGTTGTCCTTCGCGCCGGGGTTCAAAAGCCCCGCACCATTCAGCCGCACACCGGGGTTTACCCCGCCCTCATCCAAGCCTGCCGTCGCCGACAGACCAAACTTCAACCCAGCCAGTTGCATCTGGGCCTGCGCAATCGCCCGTGCGCCTTCACCACGCGCTTTTACCACGGCCAAAGGCTCGGCAGTGGATTGGCTCAAATCGGGCAGGCTATCCAAGTCGCTGATCCCGCCCAAGGGTTGCCCGGCCAAGGCCGCCAGTTGTGCCATCTGACTGGACTCGGTCTGTAAATCCACCGCGACTGTCGCCTGCATTTCCGCCAGACTTTGGTTCAACACCTGCTGTTCCGAGCCATCCGACAAGCCGCCCGCGACGCGCTTACCCATGATCCCGCTGAATTCCTGCAATTTGGCAGAAGCCGCCTGCGACACCACCGCCTGCGCCCGCGCCCGCTGGGCATTGACGTAATACGACAATCCCTCAAACACCCTCTGGTTCATCGCGGTGGAAAGGCTGACCGCCGCCACCTCGACATCCGCCGCGGCAAACGCCCGTTCCGCCTTGCGCCGCCCGTTATCGAACAGGGATTGCTCCAGCAGCAAACTTGCCGCCAAGCCGCCCAAATTGGTCAGGTTCACCGAAGGCCCAATCGACGGCAGCCAGTTCTTCGATTGCGCATTGGCTTTCAGCCGCGCCACGCGCAATTCGGCCTCTGCCGCGCCTGCGCTGGCACTGATCACCGCGCCTGACACTTTCGCATAAGAGCCCCCCGGTGGTAAAACCGAGCGACGCCCCTGTAAATTCCCAATCAGGCCCGCGCCCGCAGGTTGCCCCAAGGCCCCTACCGCACCAGGCCCCGCTTGATCATGCGTTTGCAGCATCGAAGGCGCCTCTGACCCCGCCATGCAACCCGCCAACAAGGCAAATCCTACCAGCGCCGGGACGAGGTATTTCACCCCGTTCCCGGACCCGTTTCTGCGGTTCTTGGGCATCGCCCGTTTCCCTGATCAAACAGCGGTATTGACTTGGATATCGTCGTCGACCAACACCGAAGCCCCACTGCTGCCCAGCGTGTAAAGCGTATAGCTCTCGCCGTTCACCACTTGATGCGCGCCTGCGACCGCGCCCACGATGTTGACGTGATCATCCGCACCGCCGCGGATCGCCATCTGGTGATCCGCCCCGGTCAGGCTGTTGATCTGCGCTTCGGTCAGCGACAAGGTCGCATGGGACGAGCTCAGATCAATGGTGCCAAAGTCAAAGCCTTGCAGCCCCTCGCGGTTCAAATCCACCGTCACATCGGTGGTCGAGCGCAGATAAAGCGTGCTTTGCTCGTTGCCCGCCGCATCGGTATCGTTGATCACCAGATAGCTGCCGTCTGCCACCGGATTGGTGAAGAATGCCCAGTGGCTTTGCACATTGCTGCCATTCACATCGACGCCCGCATCGAACTGCGCCGTCGGGTGCAGATCAATCGCCGCCCCCGTCGCTGCAATCGCGTGATAGGTCAGCGTATCCGGCGACACAGCCGAAGCCACACCCGAGATCAGGTTGCCGGTGCCCGCATCGTTGGTGATCCACGGATCAGTCGGCAGCATAGTGTCGTAGTGGAAGCTGTCGGTATAGCTGGCGGTATTGCCCGCATGATCGGTTGCCGTCACCGTGACCGTGGTGTTGCCTTCACCTGTCGGCAAGGACGAGGTCGGGAAAGTCGCACTCCACAGCCCATCCGCGCCGACCGAAGCCGTCACTTCCGCGCCATTTGCCAGATGCAGCACCAGCGTCGAGAATGGCTCTGACGTGCCGGTCAGTGTCAGGCCCGCCGCACGTTCCGCCAAGTTCAGAATATCGTCGCCCGCGATCACCTCAACATGCGTGAAGTTGCGCACGATGGTATCCACCGCAACCTGCTCGGTCAGGGTCGAGACGTTGCCAACATGATCTGTCGCCACCGCCGTCAGCGTCACCGAGTTTTCGCCCGCCGGAATCTCGCCCGCCGGAATGGTGAAGCTCCAGCTGCCATCGGCTGCGACAGTGGCCGCATGTTGTGCGCCGCTGCCGAACTTCAGCATCACGGTCGAGCCCGCCTCGACATGGCCGGTCACGGTCAAACCGCTGGTGGCTTCCGCTGCGTTCAGGATCGCATCCGACCCGGTCAACAGGGTTGCGCGGTCAAACGGCACCACCTCGGTATCGACATTGACGACATGGCTGGTCGTGGCGGTGTTGCCCAAAGCATCGGTCGCCACAGCCGTCGCGGTCGTGGCATAAGTGCCCGATCGGATTTCACTGGACAAGAAATTCGCCGTCCAAGTGCCTGCATTGCTTGCGATAACGGTATGGCTGACGCCATCCATCGTCACAACCACGCTTGCACCCGCTTCTGCCGTCCCGGTCAGCGCCACACCAACGGCTTCTTCCGCGCCGCTGATGATGTCATCGCCGCCCGCTTGGCCGACATTGATCGCCACATTGGTTTGGGTATCGACATGCACGGTATGGCTTGCGGTGGCGACGTTGCCCGCCGCATCCGTTGCCCGCACCGTGACGGCCGAATCGTAGGTGCCTGCCGTCACTTCGCTGGCCGCGAAACTCGCGCTCCAAGTGCCGTTGCTTGCCGCCGTAACCGTCCTCACGGCGCCTTCAAAGGTGACAACAACCGAAGCCCCTGCATCCGCCGTGCCATTCAGCACCACGCCCGCCGCTTTTTCAGCACCCGAGATCGCATCATCGCCACCCGCTTGCCCTGCCGGAATCGCCACCGAAATCTCAGTATCGACGTGCAGGCTATGCGTCGTCGTCGCTGTATTGCCGACGCGGTCCACCGAAGACACCTGAACGGTCGAGTCATACGTCCCGCCGCGCACTTCGCTGGCGGTATAGCTTGCGCTCCAAGTCCCGGTCGAACTTGCGGTGACGACACGGGTCGCACCTTCAAATACAACCGTCACCTGCGCGCCCGCTTCTGCCGTGCCGGTCAGAACCAAGCCACCCGCAGCTTCCACCGCGTTGACCATATCGTCACCGCCTGCTTGGCCCGGATTAACCGTAACAGTCGTTTGCGTGTCGATATGCATGTTATGCGTGGTCGAAGCCGAGTTGCCCGCCAGATCGGTTGAAGTCACCGAAACCACCGTGTCATAGGTGCCGGGAACGATCTGACTGCTGGTAAAGCTTGCGGTCCAAGTGCCGGTCGCGCTTGCTGTGACAGTTTGGCTGAACCCGCCCAGCGTCACCACAACCGTCGCTCCAGCTTCCGCCGTGCCGGTCAAAGCCACCCCAGCCGCAGCCTCGATGCCCGAGATCACATCATCGCCGCCCGATTGGCCATTGTTAACCGTCACCGAGGTTTCAGTGTCAACATTCACCACTTGGGTTGCCGTCGCGGTGTTGCCAAAGCTGTCGGTCGCCGTTGCCGTCGCGGTCGATGTATAGGTGCCCGCTGTGACCGAGCCTGCCGGATAGGTCACCGACCACACGCCGCTCGAATTGGCGGTCGTGATCAGCGTGGTGCCATTCCATGCCACCGCCACCTGTGCGCCCGCCTGCGCTGTGCCGTTCAGCACCACGCCCGCTACAGCCTCGCTTGCGTTCACCATACCATCGCCGCCCGGCGTGCCAGTGAAGGCCACCGAGGTCTGGGTATCCACCGCAAACGTGTGGCTCGAGGTCGAGGTATTGCCGTGATTATCCGTCGAAGTCGCCGTAATCACCTGATTATACTCACCAGCGGGCAGGGTGCCGGTCGGATAGGTCGTGGTCCAATGCCCGTCAGAGCCAACCACAACCGTGTTCGTCACGCCATTCAGCGTCACATTCAAAGTTGCGCCCGCAATCGAGCTGCCATTCACCACCAACCCGGTTGAATTCTCGACAAAATTCACCTTGTCGTCGCCGGTGACCGCATCAAAGTTGATCGGGTTCGGCACGGTATCGACCACCAGAACATCGTTCCAGGTCGTGCTGTTGCCCGCCGCATCGGTGGCCTTCACCACCACCGGAATCTCATACTCGCCCGGATCAACTTCCGTGGTCGGAAAGGTCACCGTCCAGTGGCCGGTGTTGTCCACCGTGGTCGTCTGCGTGTGGCCATTGACCAAAACGTCGATCTTCGCACCCGGCTCGCTGGTGCCGCCGATCACCACGCCATTCACATAATCAGCACCATTCTCAACATGGTTCACCGATTTGGTGCCCTCGGTCACCGTCACCGCAGGCGGGGTCGTGTCAGGGGTGCCGCCACCACCGCCACCACCGCCACCACCGCCACCACCGCCACCACCGCCACCGCCGCCAACCAACGCAATCGCGCCGGCCCCGGCTGCAATCGCGCCAAAGCCGCCCAAGCCCAGCAGACCCGGCACGAACGGTGCCATCCCGGCAGGTTCGTTCGACACCATCGCCACATCCGAGATGCTATCCGCTTGGGTAAAGCGCATATCGTCCAGCGGGCTCCACTTGTCCCAGCCGCTGACCGGGCCGTAATCCGCTGCCAGCACGCCGCCCTGACCCTCGTGGACGATCACCTCGGTGATCTCGCCATCCGAGGACAGATAGAGATGGTTCACATCTCCTGCGTTTTCGTTGAAATAATTGCTCAGCACGATGCTGCGGCCATCCGACAGCTTGACCAGCAAATCGCCGCCCTGCTGCTCATAGCCGACCACACTTGCCTTCGAGAGGTTCAGCGAAACGCTATCGCCCGAACCAACCTGAATGAAATTGCCTTGGCTGTCGCCTGCGACACTGCCATGCTGCGCGCCGCCCGCAACATTGCGGACCGCGAAATCAATCGCTTTTACCATCGTACTACTCCGCCTCAAAAAACCCAGACTTTAGTGTCCGGCGTGTTATTCGCCCCACTTTCGGGGGCTGATTAAAATCACGAATATCTATCTTTCGATACGATTTCTAGTACGAAGACAAAGCGTGATGGGTTTTTGCCGGATTTCCCCCCCAATTTCGCCACATTTGCGGCTTTCGCGCTGCAGATCATCTTCTTTCACGCAGCCATCGCGTGGAAGCCATTGCGCGCCAATCTCCCATTGGTTGTATTTGCGAAACAATCGACACAGCCTTACATGAAGTTTTCCGGCTATCCCCCTTTACCTGACAGCCTTTTCGGTCTTTTGATCAGACATGGCAGGCCAAACCGAAACCCTCACCAATAAGATCCTGTCGTGGATCGACACAGGCCGCCTCAACCCCGGCGATGTGATTGATGAGTCCGAGCTGGTTGCCGAATTCGCTGTCTCCCGCACCCCCGTCCGCGAAGCTATCTTGCAACTTGAAGCCATGGGCCTTGTGCGCCGCCTGCCGCGCAAGGGCGCCACGGTGTTCCGCCCCAGCCTTGAGGAATTCTTGGCCATCCTGGAAGTTCATGCCAAACTTGAAGGCCAAGCCGCAGGCCTCGCGGCGCGCCGTCTGTCGGTGTCTTGGGCCACGGCACTGGAAGCCGCCGTGCAAGCCTGTGAGACGTTCTCGGCCGAACAAGGCGATGCCAACCCCGACGCCTATTACCAGTTGAACCTGCGCTTTCACGAATGTGTCGCTCTGGCCGCAGGCAACCCGTTTCTGACCGAGATGATCAAAACCAACGCCCGCAAACTGCTGGCCTACTACCGGGCCCGCTACCGCTATGCCGGGGCCATTGCCACCTCTGCCGCTGAGCACCGCGCCATCGCCAGCCTGATCTTCGCCCGCGATGCCGCCGGGGCCGAGACCCTGATGCACCGCCACGTCCAATTCGACCAAATCACCGCGATGGACCTGCTGGCCGCTTTGTCCTGACCCACCGCTTATCGGCCCTTTCAGGCCTCTGCGCTACAAAGCGAGAAGCGCCCGCAAGGGAGCGCCGAGCGCGCCTTATGCCCCCAACCGTTGCAACAACCGCACATAAGCCGATTGACCCAACCGAAACGCCTCCAGCCGGAAGAACTCATTCGGCGCGTGTCAGTTCTCATCATCATGCGAAAAGCCAAACATCACCGCATGCACCCCCAATACCTCCAACAAGGTGGTCATCACCGGAATAGATCCGCCCAAGCGTGTCCGATACGGCGCTTTGCCATAAACCTCGTCCAACACCTGCGCCGCGATCCCCGTCGCATTATGCCCCGATGGCACCAAAAACGGCCCCGCCCCGCCTTGCCCCCGCTCCAGTTCAGCCGTCACCCCGGCAGGGCAATGCGCCTGCACATGGGCAGCCAAAGCCGCCAAAATCTTCGCCGGGTCTTGCGCCGCCACCAAACGACAGGTGATCTTCGCCCGCGCCTCAGCGGGCAATACGGTTTTCGTGCCAATCCCTTGCCATCCACTGGTCAGCCCGTTCACATCCAACGTCGGACGTGCCCAGAGCCGCTCGCGCGTCGAATACCCCGGCTCGCCAAACACCGCCGGCGCGTCGGTTTCCGCCAGATAATTGGCCTCATCATAGGGGATCCGCGCAATCGCCGCCCGATCCGCCTCGGTCAGCGGCACGACATCGTCATAGAATCCCGTAACCGTCACCAAGCCATCCGCCGATTTCATCGACGTCAACAGATGCGCCAAAGCCATCGCCGGATTGGCAATCCCACCGCCATGCAGCCCCGAATGTTGATCCGACCTTGGCCCACGCACCACAATATCCGCCTTGGCCAACCCCTTGAGCGCCTCAACAATCTGCGGCTGATCCGGCGCATATTGCAGCCCATCCGCCGAGAAAATCATATCCGCCGTCAACCGACCCACATTGGCCGCTACAAACGGCGGTAAATCAGGTGAGCCGATCTCCTCCTGCCCCTCAAAGAAAAACTTCACATTCACCGGCAAACGCCCAGCGGTTTTCAGCAGCGCCTCCACCGCCAGGATCGGCACCAACATGCCGCCCTTGTCATCCGAAGCCCCGCGCCCCCAGACCCGGCCATCCCGCAACTCAGGTTCAAACGGTGGGCTGTGCCACAGATCAAATGGCTCGGCAGGCTGTACGTCAAAATGCCCATAGATCAGCACCGTCGGCTTATCCGCCCCGGCATGCAGCCAATGTCCGCAGACCACCGGATGGCCATCGGTCTGCAAAACCTCGGCCCCGTCTACCCCCGCCGCCGCCAACCGCGCCGCCACCCATTCCGCAGCCCTGATCACATCTGGGATATTCTCGGGCTTGGCCGACACGGATGGAATCCGCACAAACGCCAGCAATTCCTGCACAAACCGCGCCTGTTCCGCGTCCAGATACTGCTGCCAAGCCATCGCCATCTCCTGTCATTGCACCCCGAGGCTAGTGCATCTCCATCCACCAAGCAAACCCCTGCCATGGCAGGATTTTCCTTTGCCAATGACAGAATCCGCACCCACCGATACCGATTGTGAAAACGTTTTCACCAGCAGGTCACGCCATGAACACCGCCCGACTCAGCCGCCTGTTCGCGCCCTCGGGCAACTGCTTTGATGTTGCCATCGACCACGGCATGTTCAACGAGGCCCCCTTCCTAGGCGGCATCGAAAACATGGCAAAATCCATCCAAACCGTCGCCGCAGCCGCCCCCGACGCCATCCAACTGCCCCCCGGCACCGCGAAAATCCTGCAGGCCATCCCCGGCAAGAACCGCCCCGCTTTGGTTTTGCGCACCGATATTGCCAATGTCTACGGCACCCCGCTGCCGCGCATTCTTTACTCCGAAGTCATCGACCGCCCGGTTGAGCAAGGCCTCGTCCTTGATGCCGCCTGCATTGTCGTCAACCTGCTCCTCCTCTCCAATCAGCCCGAACTTTACCGAGATTGCGTGCGCAATGTGAATGCCCTGAAGCGTGAATGTGAAATCTACGGCATGCCGCTGATGATCGCGCCCGCCTGCTGGAAGCCGCCACAGTTCTGCAAGCGCAAGGCGTCAAAACCGTGATCCTGCACACCGCAACCCTTGCTCTTTGGCTCGACCAAACCGCACTCTGGTCCACCCCCGAGCCCGTCAATCCTGCCGAAATCCGCAGCCCGGTCGGTGCCGGAGATGCCTTTTGCGCGGGCATCATCTACGCCATCCACGAAAACTGGACCGCCGAACAAGCCCTCCACCTTGGCCATCACGCCGCTGCTGCTGCCTTGAAAAGCGTCACGGCCAGCGAAGGCATCCCCCCGCTGGCCGCGCTGATCTAATCCGCTAAGCTTCCGCTCAGATGTAGTGGTTCCACAAATTCTCCAACCGCTCCTGACGGCCCGAGCGTGGCTGTGGGTTGATGTTATTCGCAATCACCGCATCGGCGATCACGTCTAGCGGCTGCGTCAGCATCGCTTTAGCCCCCTCACGCTCCCATCCGGCATAACGTGCGCGCCGTGCTGCTTCCAACGTGTCATCCTCCAGCAAATAGGCCGCTGCTTTCAATGCCCGCGCGCAGGTGTCCATGCCGCCGACATGGGCGAGGATCAGATCTTCCGGGTCCAGCGACTGCCGCCGCACTTTGGCGTCAAAGTTGGTGCCACCGGTGGTATAACCGCCCGCGCGCAGGATCTCATAGAACGCCACGGCCTTTTCGGCATGGTTGTTCGGGAACTGGTCGGTATCCCAGCCGGATTGGTAGTCATTGCGGTTCATGTCGATCGAACCGAAAATCCCCAAAGCAGCAGCGGTGGCGATCTCGTGTTCAAACGAATGCCCCGCCAAAATCGCATGGCCCTGCTCGATATTGACCTGAACCTCCTTCTCCAGCCCGAAATCCTTCAGGAAACCGTAAACCGTCGCCACATCGTAGTCATATTGATGCTTCGAAGGTTCCTGCGGCTTTGGTTCGATCAGGATCGCGCCTTTGTAGCCAATTTTGTGCTTATACTCGACGACCGATTGCAGGAAGCGGCCCGCATGCGCGCGCTCGGCTTTCAGATCGGTGTTCAGCAGCGTCTCATAGCCTTCACGCCCGCCCCACAGCACATAGTTTGCGCCGCCGAGTTTATGGGTGGCATCCAGACAAGATTTCACCGTGGCCGCTGCATAGGCGTACACTTCGGGGTCGGGGTTGGTGGCCGCCCCCGACATCCAGCGCTTGTGGCTGAACATATTGGCGGTGCCCCAGAGCAATTTCGCCTTGTGGGTCGATTGCTTTTCGCCAAGATAATCGACGATTTCCTCAAGGTTGCGCAAGCTTTCAGCGAAAGTCGCCCCCTCTGGCCGCGCATCGGCGTCGTGAAAGGCATAGAACGGGGTGCCGAGAATATCGAACATCTCAAACGCCACGTCGGCCTTCAGTTTCGCCAAGACCATGGTGTCGCCGAACCATGGGCGATCAAAGGTCTGCCCACCAAACGGGTCGCCGCCGGGCCATGCGAAGCTGTGCCAATAGGCGACGGCAAAGCGCAGATGGTCTTCCATCCGCTTGCCCAACAGCACCTCATCCGGGTCGTAATGCCGGAAGGCAAACTCGTTGGTCGAGCCTTCGCCCTCATATTTGATCTGCGGAATGTTTTTGAAGAAATCAGTCATGTGAGGCTCCTAATAGCGGTTTGGGCAGCGCGATAACGGGCGTGGCCCGCATCGAAAGCGTCTTTCAGGGCGGGGTCGGGCAGGATTTCCCGCGCGATTTGCGGAAGGCTGGCGATTTCAGCGCCAGCACCTGTGGCGGCCATCAGGCCAAGGCGGGCCGCACCAAAGGCACCGCCGAAATCTCCGGCCACGGGCAGGCTGACTGGGCAATCCAAGGCGGTGGCAATCGCGCGCAGCCAGTAATCCGAGCGTGAACCGCCGCCCACCGCCAGCAAATGCTCCAGCTTGGTCCCCGTCGCGGCCAAAGCATCGCGGCAATCGCGAAACGCAAAGGTCACGCCCTCCAGCACCGCGCGCGTGCCGGCTTGGCGGTCAGTGGCATGCTCCAGCCCGGTAAACGCGCCCCGGATCAAGGCACTATTCAGCGGCGTGCGCTCGCCGCCCAGATAGGGCAGGAACACGGTTTTGCCGGGGGCTTGCAGCGGGCCGATTTCGCCCGTCAAGGTCGCGGCATCCGCCCCGACCAGTTTGGAATACCAGTTCAAAGCATCGGTTGCGGCCAGAACCACGCCCATCTGGTGCCAAGTGTTCGGCAAAGCATGACAGAACGTATGCACCGCCGTCGCAGGGTCGGGCTGATAGCCATCATTGGCGGCAAACAGCACGCCCGAGGTGCCCAAAGACACAAACGCTTCGCCTGCCCGCACCACGCCGACCCCGACGCCTGAAGCCGCATTATCGCCACCACCCCCGGCCACCACCACGCCCCCAGGCATGCCGAAACGATTGGCCAACGCACCTCGAAGCCCGCCCGAAACCTCGGACCCCTCCACCAAACGCGGCATCTGCGCGCGGGAAAGCCCGGTATCGGCCAGCAAAACATCCGACCAATCCCGCCTGCCGGTATCGAGCCAAGCGGTGCCAGCGGCATCTGACATTTCAGACACATGCTCGCCCGTCAGCCACAGCCGCAGATAGTCCTTTGGCAGCAGCACTTTCGCCACTTTGTCCCACAGGGCAGGCTCGTGCTTGCGCAGCCAGTCCAATTTCGGCGCGGTAAAGCCCGGAAACACGATATTGCCGGACAGAGCGCGGAACTCGGGTCGCGCGTCCAAAGCGGCAGCCTCAGCAAAGCTGCGAGTGTCGTTCCACAGAATACAGGGGCGCAGAACGGCATCAGACGCATCTAGCAGGGTTGCCCCATGCATATGGCCGGAAAGCCCGATGCCTTTTACTGCCGCCAAGCCATGCTCGGCCAATTTACCCAGCACCAACTCCGCCGCTTCAATCCACGAGGCCGGGGCCTGTTCCGACCAACCCTCCGCCGGACGTTCCACCGTCAAGGGCGCGGTCGCTTCGGACAGCACGCGCTGGCCCTCATCCATCAAGATGCCCTTCAGCCCCGAGGTGCCCAGATCGAGCCCGATATACATATGTGTCCTCCCCAGAACCGATCCCAACTCAGCATTTTTAGCGCTAACATGTCAGCTATGAAATCGTTTACGCTAAGCGGTTTCATCCTTCAACAGCAGGAATAAAGCCAAAGCGGTTAGAATGACACCGCCCAGCACATTTAACGGCGGCGCTGCGCGGCCCAAAGCGATTTCCCATAGGATAACCCAGCTTGGCACCAGATAGGTATAGGCCATCACCTTGGCCGATGGCAGCCGCAGCGTGGCAAATTGTAGTAAAACAAAGGTCATCGCCGAGGCCGCAACCGAGACATAAATCAAACAAATCCAAACGATAGCGGGCAGGGCGGCCCAATCGGTCGCCAACACATCGCGCCAGCCCCACAGGCACAGAATCACAAACCCCGCCAGCATCATGCCAAAGGTGAACACCAGCGCGGGCTCTCCCCGGTTCAGCTTGCGCACCATCGGCGCGTAAAGCGCATGTGCGATGCAGCCGAAGAAATAGATCACCTCGCCGCGGCCAACCTCAAACCGCGCCAAGGCCGCCAGATCGCCGCGAAAGATCACCCACAAGGCACCCACAGCCCCAATCGCCAGCGCCAAGCCCATCCGCAGCGTGGTGATCTGCCCCAACAGCAGCCAGCCAAATCCGGCGGCCATCAACGGTGTCAGGGTGAACACCGCCGCCGTTGGCACCGCTTCCGCCGTCTGCAAGCCCCAGAACATCAGCACGAAATAACAGGCCAGTAACCCGCCCAAGACTACATAGCGCCACGGGGCAACCCATGTCTTGCGCGGCACCCCCACGGTCAGAAACGCCGCCAGCCCCACCAAAGCCCCCGCCAAAGCAAACCGCGCCACTGTCAGGGCCGAGGGCGAGATATGCGGGGCCGCCATCGCCCCCAGACTAAAACTGCCCGCCACCAGTGCCGAAAACGCCAGCATCGCAACATGACCGCGCTGTGGTTGGTCTAATCCTGCCCAAAGCCTCACCGCGATGACCTCAAACGCTGCACCAGGTTGCTGCCGATTGCCGCAAACAGCTCAGGAAGCTTTGGACCTTCAACGTTCGGTGAAAATCCACATGCGTCACGATCCACAGAGGCGAGTCCCATTCCGGGATTGGCGCCATCACTTCGACCAGATCGGCATCCAACCGCGCCTCATGCGCGCGCATGAAGCCCAAGCCCATCCCTGCTTTCACCGCCGCTTCCGACGCCGCAGGCTCGTTGACGCGGAAGGTCAGACGATCTTGCGACACCCGTTCGCGCAGCCAGCGATAGAACGGCGCGCGGTTGTCAGGGTTATCGACGCCAACAAAGCGGTGCTGCATCAATTCGGCCTCGCCATTCGGCAGACCATTCCGCGCCACATAGGCCTTTGAGGCATAAAGCCCGAACTGCATCTTCACCAAAGGAAGCGCGACGTTATCGGGTTCCTGCGGTGTAGCCCCCGCCCGGATCGCCACATGCGCTTCACCATAATCCAGGCGGTACAGCCGCATATCGGTCAGAAACCGGATCACCACCGCCGGATGCGCCTCTTGAAAGGTCGCGAAAACCGGGGCCAGCAGATGCGCAATGCCGGTGATCGAGGTGACGACCAATTCGCCCGCCACGGTCTCGCCTTGGCCTTTGATCCGGCTCGCCAACTGACCAAACTGATCCTCGGTTGTCTGCGCCACCGACAACAGATCACGCCCGGATTCCGTCGGCGCATAACCGCGCGCATGGCGCTGAAACAGCTTCGCCCCCAGCCGCTTTTCCAAAGAGTCGATATGGCGGATCACCGTGGCATGATGCACCCCCATCACCTCGGCAGCCCCTGAAACCGTGCCCATCCGCGCCACCTGAAACGCCGTCCTGATCTCGTCCCAGTTATCCATCGAGCAGATCCCCTGTGCATTTGCGCACATAAATCAGCAAAGGCCGTCGATAAAGCAAGGGGTTTGTCGGCTTGGACATAAGGCTTGCCCGAAGCGCTGCTTAGGTGGATGCTAAGGCTAGGGAGTTCAAGCCGTCAGAGGCCACCATGAAGCTTGTTTCGACGTCGCCGGATCGCTTGGTGCTGCGCGCCCGCCCCGTGCTGATGGGCATTGGCATAGCCGCTGCCATGCTGCTGTTCGCGGCGATCTGGCTGGCAAAGTTCTTCTCAAAGGATCACAGCGATCTGACCGCCCTCGCGCTGCTGTTTGGCCTGTTCGGCGTGGTTTTCATTGTCTTTGTGCGGCAAGAGGTGGCAGTGTTCGACCGCCCCAGCAACACCCTGACCCTGCGCAGCGTCGCAGTTTTAGGTGCCCGCGAGCAAAGCCGCCCCGTGGCTGAAGTGATCAAGGCAGTGCTCGAAACCAGCGCCAATGACGGCGACAGCAAAGCTGGGCCAAGTCATCGCGCTGTGCTGAATTTCAGCTCTGGCCCGCCACTGCCGCTATCCGCAATATTCCGCTCGGGACCTGACGCGAAAACAGCCGTGCAGCAGATCAACACTTGGCTGAACCAAAAGACCGGGCTGAACCAAAACACCGGGCAGACCCAAAAGCGCCAGAAAAAACGCTGATCGCCCAGCCCTGCTTGACTCGTCCCCTTCAACCGCGTATCGCCCGACCCAATTCCTCGGAGGCAATCGCTTCCGGTCCTTTGGCTTATGCCGGGATCGCCACCTGTCAGCGCGTTGCGCCCACAGGTGCTGTTTCGTATTGGCCTTGGGAAACCCGCTGGTGCACCCCATCTTGGGGTTTTGATTTAGGAGAGCGCGATGTTTGAAAGCCTGTCAGAACGCCTTGGTGGCGTCTTCGACCGCTTGACCAAGGCCGGCGCGCTCTCGGAAGCTGACGTTGACACTGCCCTGCGCGAAGTCCGCACTGCTCTGCTGGACGCCGACGTTTCGCTGGAGGTTGCGCGCAACTTCGTCAAAGCCGTCAAAGTCCGAGCCATTGGCCAAGCCGTCACCAAGTCGATCACCCCCGGCCAGCAGGTCGTCAAGATCGTCCACGACGAACTCGTGCGCGTGCTGGCAGGCGATGATGAACCCGAAGCGCTGAAAATCGACAACCCGCCGTCCGCCATCCTGATGGTCGGTCTGCAAGGCTCGGGCAAAACCACCACCACCGCCAAGCTGGCGAAGCGCCTCAAAGAGCGCAACGGCAAGCGCGTGCTGTTGGCCTCGCTCGACACCAACCGCCCGGCCGCGATGGAGCAGTTGGCGATCCTCGCGGCGCAGATTGGTGTGGACAGCCTGCCGATCGTCAAAGGCGAATCGGCGGTGCAGATCGCCAAACGCGCCAAAACCCAAGCCGCGATGGGCGGCTATGACGTGGTGTTCTTCGATACAGCTGGTCGTCTGCATATCGACGAAGTGTTGATGGCGGAAATCCAAGCGGTGCGCGACATCGCCCAGCCGCGCGAAACCCTGTTGGTCGTCGATGGCCTGACTGGGCAAGACGCCGTCAACGTGGCTTCCGAATTTGACGCCAAAGTTGGCATCTCGGGTGTGGTGCTGACCCGGATGGACGGCGACGGTCGCGGTGGTGCCGCGCTTTCGATGCGCGCCGTCACCGGCAAGCCGATCCGCTTCGTCGGCCTTGGCGAAAAAATGGACGCGCTGGAGACGTTTGAGGCTGATCGTGTCGCAGGCCGCATCCTTGGCATGGGCGATATCGTCGCGCTGGTCGAAAAGGCCCGCGAAACCTTTGAGGCTGAACAAGCCGAACGCATGGCGCGGCGTTTCGCCAAGGGTCTGTTCAACATGAACGACCTGAAAAGCCAGCTAGAGCAGATGCAGAAAATGGGCGGCATGCAGGGCCTGATGGGTATGATGCCGGGCATGGGCGGTATGGCAAAAAAGGCTGAAGCCGCTGGTTTCAATGACAAAATGCTGACCCATCAGATCGCCTTGGTCAATTCGATGACCAAGAAAGAACGCGCCAACCCCGATCTTTTGGCAGCCAGTCGCAAAAAGCGTATCGCCACAGGGGCAGGGCTTGAGGTGTCAGAAGTCAACAAGCTTTTGAAACAGCACAAGCAAATGGCCGATATGATGAAGAAAATGGGCAAGGGTGGCGCGATGAAAAACGCCATCAAGCAGATGATCGGCGCAAAGGGCGGGATGCCCGACATGGCGAATATGTCGCCCGAAGCCATGGCCGAAGCCGCCAAAGGCATGAAACAAGGTCTCGGCATGGGTGGCGGCTTCCCCGGCATGCCGCGCGGATTGTCGCTGCCCTCCAGCCTCTCGGGGTTGATGAAGAAGAAATGATCAGCCGCCCAAAACATATCGTGCACGCCACAGCGCCGGTGATCCAGACCGAGCGTTTGCGTCTGCGTATGCCGCGCTTTGAAGACTTTGTGCATCGCAAGGCTTTCTACGCTTCGGATCGTGCAGTTTGGGAAGGCGGGCCTTATGCCGCCGAACAGGCATGGCGGATCTTCGCATCCGAAGTGGCGCAATGGCCGCTGATGGGCTTTGGTCCGTTCTCGATGGAAGATCCTGTAACCGAAGAATATCTCGGCGAAGTCGGCATCTATCAGCCCTTGGGCTATCCCGAACCCGAACTCGGCTGGTATGTCGTGGATCACGCCGAAGGCAAAGGTCTTGCCGCCGAAGGTGCCCGCGCCGTGATGGCTTGGGCGCGTGACACTTTTGGGTGGGATCATATCGACAACTATATTGATCCCGGCAACGCGCGCTCCATCGCCTTGGCCCTGCGCTTGGGCGGCACATTGGTCGATGGCCCCGGCGCGGACCCCAGCGACGTGGTGATCCGCCATCATTTGCGGGCTGAGCTATGATTGAGTTGACGGGAATACCCGTGATTGAGACCGAACGCCTCCGTCTGCGCGGGCCAAAGCTTTCGGATTTCGAAGTTTGGGCCGACTGTGCTGCATCCGAACGGTCGCGTTTCATTGGTGGCCCGATGGATCGTGGTTTGGCATGGCGCAGCTTTTGCCACCTGACTGGGCATTGGGTGTATCGTGGCTTTTCCACATTCATTTTCGCCGACAAAGTCACTGACGCACCCTATGGCATGGCAGGCCCATGGTTTCCCGAAGGCTGGCCAGAACCGGAAATCGGCTGGACTGTTTGGGCCGCGCAGGCCGAGGGCAAAGGCTATGCCTATGAAGCAGCGCGCGCTGCACGTGGTTGGGCCTATGCCAGTTTGGGTTGGCAAACCGCGATCAGCTTGATCATGCCAGATAATTTGCGCAGCCAAGCCCTTGCCGGGCGCATGGATTGCAGCCGTGACGGTGATTTCCACCACGCCACCTATGGCGCGATGCAAGTCTGGCGTCACCCTTCACCGGAGCAGCTACAATGACCGACGCCACCACCATCGCTGCCGAACTGCTGAAAGACCACCGCGAGTCGATTGACCGTCTCGATGCGATCCTCGTCTACACCCTTGCCGAACGCTTCAAGCGCACCCAAGCCGTGGGCCGCCTGAAAGCCGAACACGATCTTCCCGCCTCTGATCCGACCCGCGAAGCCCGCCAGATCGAACGGTTGGAGTGGCTTTCGAAAGAAGCCGAACTCGACCCCGAATTTGCCAAGAAATTCCTGACCTTCATCATCTCGGAAGTCATCAGGCATCACGAACAACTGCAGAAATAACCGCCAAAACGCGGTTCCAACCAAACCTAAGGAGACTACACCATGTCCATGAAAATTCGCCTCGCCCGCGGTGGTTCTAAAAAGCGCCCGCACTATTCGATCGTTGCCACCGACAGCCGCAACCCGCGCGATGGCCGCTTCCTGGAAAAGCTGGGCACCTATAACCCGCTGCTGGCCAAGGACAGCGAAGAGCGCGTGAAAATGAATATGGAGCGCGTGCAATACTGGCTGGGCCAAGGCGCACAGCCAACCGACCGTATCGCGCGTATGCTGGAAGCTGCTGGCGTGCTGACCAAAAAGGTCCGCTCGAACCCGAAATCGGCCGTCCCCGGCAAACGTATGGCCGAGCTGACCAAGAAGAAAGCCGCGCGCGCGGAAGCACCGGCTGCTGCTGAATAATCAGCTTGCTGAACACCGAAAACTGCGGCTCCCTCGGGCGCGAATTTTCTACGAAAATTCCACCTTGGGGGCCGCATCTTAACATCGGAGAGCCCAATGCCCAACCCAGACCACATCTGCGTCGGCGCCATCGCAGGCTCTTTCGGCATCCAAGGCGAAGTGCGGCTGAAAAGCTTCTGCTCTGACCCGGAAGCCATCGCGTCTTACGGCGCCTTGTTCACCGAAGACGGCCAAACCAGCTATAAAATCAAATTGACGAAGCCCGTCGCAGGCGGCCTTGGCGCGCGCATCGCAGGCGTCGATACCAAAGAACAGGCCGATGCCCTGAAAGGCGTAAGCTTATACGTTGACAAGAAAAAACTCCCGCACCTGCCTGATGATGAATTTTATCACGCCGATCTGATCGGCCTTGCCGCATTCGATACTGGCGGCAAAGAACTTGGCCGCGTGCAAGCGGTCCACAACCACGGCGCGGGCGATCTGTTGGAAATCGCCGGCCCCGGCCTTAAATCTGGCCTGTTGCTACCCTTCACTCTCAAAGCAGTCCCAACGGTAGACCTCACCGCCGGGCGTATCATCGTCGATCCGCCGGAAGGGCTTGATTAAAAACCGCTTTAAGGCAGGCGACGGGCGGCCAAACCAAAAACTGGGGCTAGACTAAAATCCGCCGCCACGCCACTCTGCGCAGGGCTGTAAGAGGGCGTGATGCATAACCGTATGCGATGGCTGATGGGCGCAACCGCCCTGCTGTATATCGGGCCGCTGATGGCGGGATTGGGCGGTTATGGCTGGCCCTTGGTGCCGATTTTCACCCTGCTGTTCCTGCTCTGGCAATTCATCATTCGCCCGCAAAACTGGCCGCGCCAGTTCCACGACTGGACCCAGTATCAGGCTTGGGCCACCCTGTTCAGCAATGCCGCCATCCAACTGCTGTTCGTGGCCCTGCTGTTCGGCGTCGGTCGCGGCATTGGCGGAGCCTTGGGTTTCGTGCCACCCTATTCCGAAATGCTGCCCGTCGCGATTTCCTTCCTGTCGATCCCCTTGGCCCGGATGATCTGGGACCCGTGGAAGATCAATGAAATCAACGGCTTTCTTGATCACGCCATTGATCAGATCGCCCATCCCGGCAATCCGGTGGAGCGCAGCGAGTTGAACACCGCCCGCCGCATGATCGCCCCCTTGGCCGATCTGCCCGATGACACCGCCCCCGCCACCGTGGCCCAACATCTGCTTGCGCTGTCCGCCCATGCCGAGCCTGCTTTTATCCGCACCGCGTTGTTTGAGCGCGCCCGTGCCGGTGCGGCGCGTGCCGAAATTATCGCCCTGATCCTGCACTGCACCGATCCGACCCTGATCGCTCAGGTGCCCGGCGACGGCCCAACTTTGGCGCTGGCACTGCTGCCCGAAGACCCCGATCTGATCAGGCTGTTCGCCGCGCGTCTCGCGGATGCCCTACCGCAAGACCCGGATATCTGGGGTAAATCCCCCAGCGCCGACCTGCTGGCGGAATGGCTGGCGAAATACCTCAATTCTTCCGCCGAAACCCCACTGCGCGACCTGATCGCCGCGACAAACGCCGCCCAACCCGAGGATGGTTTGGCCTAGCAGGGTTGCCCGAGACAGGTTAAAAGCCAGTATGACCGATACACCCGAAGCCCCACCCAGCGACACTCCCCCCAGCAAATCGCATGGCCGCATCTCGATCCGCGCCAGCCTGAAACCGCGCGATCTGATGGAGGAGCCTTTGCATGTCAAAGACGCGTGGCGGGCCAAAATCATCACCCTGATGCCGGACGCCTTTCCCGGCATCTTGGGGATTTCGCTGACCGGAAAAGCGCTGGACTTGGGCCTTTGGGCGCTCGATGTGATCAACCTGCGCAGCTGCGGGCAGGGCAAGCACCTGAATGTCGATGACACCCCCGCAGGCGGTGGCGCAGGCATGGTTCTGCGCGCCGATGTGCTGGACGCCGCCTTGATCGACGCGGCCCAACATACCCCGCGCGACCGCAATCGCTGGCCGGTGATCTACCTTAGCCCACGCGGCAAACCGTTCAACCAAGCCATGGCCCGCCGCTTCGCCGCCTGCGATGGCGTCACCCTGCTCTGTGGTCGGTTTGAAGGCGTCGATCAACGCCTGCTGGATCATCACGATATCGAAGAAGTCAGCCTTGGCGATTTCGTGCTGACCGGGGGCGAGATAGCCGCCACCGCCCTGATCGACGCCACCGTGCGCCTGTTGCCGAAAGTGTTGGGAAATCAAGAGTCTACCGTCGAGGAATCCTTCTCCGACGGCCTGTTAGAGCACCCGCACTACACCCGCCCCGCTACATGGCGCGACCTGCCGATCCCCGAAGTGCTACAATCCGGCAACCACGCCGCCATCGCCAAATGGCGGCAAGCGCAGGCCGAGGAGATCACCAAGACAAGGCGGCCTGATCTGTGGCAAGCCTATCTGCGGCGGAAGGCCTGAGCCATCGGTCGAACGCTCCGCGGGGAGTATTTCAAAAAGAGCAAATTCTTGAGGTCATCCTCTCTGCTCAAATATCCCCGCCGGAGGCTACGACAGTGCCGCGTCTAAATCCTTAACAAATCCTTACCGACCCCATGCTAACCCCTTGATTTTACATACGCCCCACCCCTGTCCACGCGTGAACACCCGAGGCCTCTTGACCCATCCCCCCACAAACCCTATATGCCCGTAGTCCGGGGTCATAAGCCCATCGGGCCCGATTCCTTTTGCCGCAATGCTTGCTTTCTTCTGCAAGACTGGCCTTGGGCGCGGATTTCAAAAGTTAGCCGCATCTCTGGCGGGGTCACGATCCCTCGTGGCGACCCGATCAAAGACCAGAAGCTCTACGGCTGCATCACGTCGGGGAAAACCCTGCAAACAAAGGAACTGCGATGAACTTGATCGCCATCATTGAAGCCGAGCAGATCGCTGCGCTCGGCAAGAAAATCCCGGATTTCAAAGCCGGTGATACCGTGAAAGTCGGCTACAAAGTGACCGAAGGCACCCGTTCGCGCGTGCAGAACTACGAAGGCGTCTGCATCGCTCGCAAGGGCGGTTCGACCATTTCGGCTTCGTTCACCGTGCGCAAAATCTCGTTCGGCGAAGGTGTGGAGCGTGTGTTCCCGCTGTATTCGACCAACATCGACAGCATCGAAGTGGTCCGCCGTGGCCGCGTGCGTCGCGCCAAGCTGTATTACCTGCGCGATCGTCGCGGCAAATCGGCCCGGATCGTCGAAGACACCAATTACAAACCCAAAGCAGAGTAAGGAGCAGAGCGATGAAAGACGGAATTCACCCCGACTATCACACCATCACCGTCAAAATGACCGATGGCACCCTGTTCCAAGCCAAAACCACTTGGGGCAAAGAAGGCGACCAAATGGCGCTGGACATCGACCCGCTGGCGCATCCGGCTTGGACCGGTGGCTCGGCAAAACTGATGGACACCGGCGGCCGCGTGTCCAAGTTCAAGAACAAATACGCCGGTCTGGGTTTCTGATCCCACACCGCTGCAAGAAACGGGGCGTCTCTGCGGAGGCGCCCTTTTTCATGGCGCCCTGAAACCACACTTCCCGCTTCCCCTTTCCGCCGCTATCCGTATAGGAAGCCTGAGAGACCAAAGGGGACACGTGGCATGGCGCATATTATCGTTGTCGGCAATGAAAAGGGCGGTTCCGGCAAATCGACCACCTGTATGCATGTCGCAACCGCTTTGTGCCGGATGGGGCATCGGGTCGGCGCGCTGGACCTCGATCTGCGGCAGAAAAGCTTTGGCCGCTATGTCGAGAACCGTCGCGCTTTCATGGCCCGCGCCAATCTTGATCTGCCAACTCCCGATTACCGCGATCTGCCCGAGGTTGAACCGGGATCATTGGCGCAAGGCGAGAACGCCTTTGATGCGCGGCTGTCCGCAGCCGTGGCGCAGTTGGAGGCGGTGTCAGATTTCATCCTGATCGACTGTCCCGGCAGCCACACACGGCTGTCTCAGGTTGCCCACTCGCTTGCCGATACGCTGATCACCCCTTTGAATGACAGCTTCATCGACTTCGATCTGCTCGCCCGCGTCGATGCCGAGACAGGCCGTGTCAAAGGCCCGTCGATCTATTCTGAAATGGTATGGAACGCGCGGCAACTACGCGCGCAAGCGGGGCTGAAACCCATCGACTGGATCGTGCTGCGCAATCGCCTGGGCGCGCAACAGATGCACAACAAGAAGAAAGTAGGGGCGGCTTTGGAGGAACTTTCCAAGCGCATCGGCTTCCGCGTCTCGCCCGGTTTTTCCGAGCGGGTGATCTTTCGTGAGTTGTTCCCGCGTGGCCTGACCCTGCTGGATCTGAAGGATACCGGGGTGGATCAGCTCAACCTGTCCAACATCGCCGCACGGCAAGAACTGCGCGACCTGATGAAGGAACTCAAGCTTCCAGGGGTGACAGTCTCGTTCTGAACAACATCGGCTGGGCTTCGCGGCGCGCCTCACGGGTGCGGGTGCGCTCCAGCCGCATCTCAAACATGTCGGGGCCAGATTCGGCCTTGCGGGTGAACAGGCCAAACCGGGCGAACAGGCGGTATCCGAATTTCATGATGGTCTCCTGTGGCGTGCATTTTGATGAGCCCAATCTGGAGTTGAATCGCGGCGGGAAAATGTCCGACTAGCGTTAGTTTCAGGCCGTTTTTACAGCGGGGGAAACAATGGGTTTCCTGTGCGGCTTTGACAAAACCCCGGTTTGTGCGTGCCAAAGGCATCAGATCAAGCCAAGAAATCCGGCGCATTGCAGGCGACCTGTCGCGCTTCATAAAAGGCATGAAATACTGACCTTACAACTCAAAATCAAAGTATTAACTCTGCGTTTCGGCCTCGGCACCATCTTCTGCCAATTCCCCTTCCAAAAACCGCTCGAAGGCGTCCAGATCGACCGGCTCGAATTGCCCGAAGCCCTGCATCCAAACGGACGCACTGCGCATCGCATCCGGCTCCAGCTTGCACCAGATCACCCGCCCGCGCTTTTCGCGGCTGATCAGACCTGCCTCGGTCAGTATGCCAAGATGCTTGGAAATCGCGGTCAGGCTGATCTGAAATGGCTCGGCCACATCTGTGACGGCCATGTCATCTTCCAGCAACATCGCCAGGATAGCCCGCCGTGTCGGGTCGGCGAGGGCGGAAAAAACGGTATCAAGATTGGCGGCCATGCAGAGACTATCACAAGCCTTCACAGGATCGTCAACCAAATGGTTGAATATGCAAGACGCTGCAAATGCAGGCAAATCGTAGCGAAGGTTTCGATCTCACCCCTATAACCTCAAGTAAAATCAATAACTTACACCAGACTTTCCCCGCTTGACTCAAAGCCCCCCAATCCGTAGGTATCCCTCAACCCTCTGGAGGCTTTTGCCGTGGTATCCGACGCAGATCGTGAGCGCCTTGCCGCCCTCGAAAAGCGGATCGAAACTGCCAAAGCCGCCGCAGCGCCGCGGCGCTCTGCGCAAGAGGATAACCATCGTCAGGCCCAGTTGGCATGGCGCATGGTGATAGAACTGGTGGCCGGTCTTCTGATCGGTTTCGGCATCGGATACGGGCTGGATACCTTGTTTGGGACCATGCCGATCTTCTTGGTGCTGTTCGTGTTGGCTGGGTTTGCGGCGGGGGTGAAAACCATGCTGCGCTCGGCAAAAGAGATGCAGGATAAAGCAACCGCTGCGGCGGTTGGCCCGCAACAAAACGCCACGCAGGTGGCCGACGATGAAGAGGAAGACTGACGTGGCAGCCGAAGCGCAAGAAGGTGGTTTGTCGTTCCATCCGCTCCAGCAGTTTGAGGTTCACCCGCTGTTTGGCGATGGCCCGATCCACTGGTACACCATCACCAACGCAACGGTCTGGTTGCTTTTGGCCGCTGTAGCCGTGGTGATTTTCTTCGTTGTAGGCTCGGCAGGTCGCAAGCTGATCCCGTCGCGGATGCAGTCGGTGGGCGAGTTGGGTTATGATTTCGTGCACAACATGGTCGTCGATGTGACCGGCCAGGATGGTGCGAAATACTTCCCGATGGTGATGACCTTGTTCCTGACCATCGTGTTTTCGAACCTGCTCGGTCTGCTGCCCGGCTCGTTTTCGCCAACTTCGCATATCGCAGTGACGGCCATCATGGGCGTGGGTGTGTTCCTGTTCGTCACACTGCTGGGCTTCTGGAAGCACGGTTTCCACTTCCTCGGCCTGTTCTGGATGAAAGATGCACCGCTGATCCTGCGCCCGATCATCGCGGTGATCGAGTTGATTTCCTACTTCGTGCGCCCGGTCAGCCACTCCATTCGTTTGGCGGGCAACATTATGGCAGGCCACGCGGTTATGAAAGTGTTTGCTGCCTTCGCGCCGATGATCCTGATCTCGGGGATCGGTGTGCTGGTCACGCCAGTGTCGGTTCTGGCGATCACCGCAATCTACGCGCTGGAGGTTCTTGTGGCCTTCATCCAAGCCTATGTCTTTACCATCCTGACCTGCGTTTACCTGAAAGATGCGCTGCATCCGGGCCACTAAACGTAAGTTTCAACCTCATCTAACCTATTCCATCCTAAGGAGAATATCATGGATCTCGCAACCGCAGCCGCACTCGGCAAATTCATCGGCGCTGGTCTGGCCGCTATCGGTTCCGGCGCTGCCGCAATCGGCGTTGGCAATGTTGCTGGCAACTTCCTGGCTGGCGCTCTGCGCAACCCTTCGGCTGCTGGCTCGCAAACCGCGACCCTGTTCATCGGTCTAGCCTTCGCAGAAGCTTTGGGGATCTTCTCGTTCCTCGTCGCTCTGTTGTTGATGTTCGCAGTCTGATCTGACGCTCGCATCCTTACGGTCAGGGGTGCCGCCTATGTGCGGCGCCCTTGAACTTCAAAAAGGGTCCGACGGAGGGCAAAATGGCGACCACGACTACCACTGAAGCCGCAACGGAAGTTGCGCACGGGGCCGCTAAGGCAGGTATGCCGCAGCTGGACCCGACCCATTTCGCAAACCAGATCTTCTGGCTTGTCGTCACCCTTTCGGTGATCTTCTTCGTGCTAAAGCTGGTGGCTTTGCCGCGTATCGGCAGCACTTTGGCCACGCGACGTGGCACGATTGTCAACGATCTCGCGGCAGCTGAGGAACTGAAGCAAAAGGTTGTTGCGGCCGAGAAAGCCTATAACGACGCGCTGGTTTCGGCCCGCGCTGAGGCTGGCAAGATCGTCACCGCAGCAAAGGCTGACATTCAGGCTGACCTGAACAAAGCCATCGCGAAAGCCGATGCCCAGATCGCGGCGAAAGCCACGGAATCGGCGGGCCGCATTGACGAAATCCGGGCTGGCGCGCAAGCGGCCATCACCGAAGTGGCAAAAGACACTGCCAAAGAACTGGTAGCAGCTTTGGGCGGCACGGCAGATGCTCGATCGATCACAGCGGCAGTCACTGCTCGGCTGAAGGGGTAACGCGATGAAAAAGGTCTTCTACATCATCGCCTTGCTTGGCATTGTCGCGGTTCTGACCGGCAATAACCATGGCGAGCCTTTGGTTAGTCTGCGCAACACCAACTTCGTGATGCTGATTGCTTTCCTGATTTTCGTCGGCATCCTGCTTTACACCGGGGTTCCGGCGAAGCTGGCCACCGCGCTGGATGCCCGGGCAATCCGCATCAAGGCCGAGTTGGATGAAGCGCGCGCGCTGCGTGACGAGGCCAAGGCGCTGCTGGCGTCTTATGATGCCAAGCATAAAGAGGTGCAGGAACAATCCGCCCGTATCATCGCTTCCGCCAAGGAGGAAGCCGAGGCTGCTGCCAAGCAAGCCAAGGCTGATCTGAAAGACTCAATCGCGCGCCGTCTGGCAGCGGCAGAGGAGCAGATCGCATCGGCAGAAGCGTCAGCCCTGCGCCAAATCCGCGAAAGCGCGATTTCGGTGGCGGTGGCTGCGGCGGGTGAGGTTCTGGCCAAGCAGGCCACGGCGGAAACCGCTGCGGCTTCGATTGACGCGGCGATTGCCACGGTTGACGCAAAGTTCCACTAAGTATCTGCAAATATGAGGAAAGCCCGGTATTCGTGCCGGGCTTTCCCATTTTTACTGCCTACTTGGATTGTTCATGCTGCAAGCGTTGCCGAGCAATCGCCTCATTCCGGTTAGCCTTGATCTGATCGGCCATCGCAGCCTCGACAAAGCCAAGATGTGTCGCCACCGCCTCGCGCGCCGCCATCGGGTCGCGGGCCTGAATGGCCGTGTTGATCGCGCGGTGTTGATCCAACAGGTGCTCACGGGTCAGCCTATTCTTGAACATCACTTGCCGGTTGTAAAACACCCCCTGCCGCAGCAGATCATACATCGACCGCATCATATGCAGCATCACCACGTTATGGCTGGCCTCAATGATCGCCATGTGGAAATTCGCGTCCAGCTCGGCCTCGTCAGAAGGGTCACGCTTGCTATGCGCCGCCTCCATCTTGGCGAAAATCGCGGCAATCACCGCCAGATCGGTATCGGACCCCAGCCGTGCGGCACGCTCTGCCGCCAGCCCCTCCATATCGCGGCGGAAGTCGAGGTAGTCGAACACGGCTTCTTCATGCGCTGAAAACAACCCGATCAAGGCAGGCGAGAACGCCGATCCCAACACTTCGGCAACAAAAATACCAGCATTGGGCCGACTGGATAGCAACCCCCGCGCCTGCAAATCCGCCACGGCTTCCCGCAGACTGGGCCGTGAGACGCCCATGCGTTCCGACAACTCCCGCTCGGACGGTAGACGCTCGCCGGGGCGCAGGATGCCGCGCAGGATCAACAGTTCGATCTGCTGAACCACCGATTGCGAGAGTTTTTCCGCGTCGATTTTGAGAAAGGGCATGAGGAGCTCCGGCTGATTGGTGTGAATATATGACCAATCGCGGGGTCTCGCAAATGCCAAAGGGCCGAGGTTTCCCCCGGCCCTTTGAACGATGCTTGTAAGCTTAACGAGTCGGGCGGATGATGATTTCCACGCGACGGTTCTGCGCGCGGCCCGATGCCGACAGGTTCGAGGCAATCGGTTGATCCTCGCCGCGGCCATAGGCGCTAACGCGGCCAGCAGGTACGCCAGAGCCGATCAGCACGTTGGCCACGGCCGAAGCGCGGCGTTGCGACAAGTCTTGGTTGTAGGCTGCCGAAGCGGTGTTGTCGGTGTGGCCAATCACTTCGATGGTCGAGTTCGGGTAGCGGTTCAGCGACGAGGCCACGGCGCGCAGATCCGAGGTCAAGTCCGGGCGCAGCGTCGCACTGTCGCTGGCGAACAGCACGTCTTGCGGCATGTTCACAACCAGATACTGACCGTTATTGGTGACTGAAACATTGGAGGACAGCGAACCGCGCAGGTCAGCCGCTTGCGCGTCCAAGCTGGAGCCAATCGCGCCACCGACTGCTGCACCCAGCGCGCCGCCAACAACAGCTTTTGCCAAGGCATTGTCGCCTTTGCTGGTGCCGCCCGCCACTGCGCCCAACAGGCCGCCAACGATAGCGCCGTTTTTCGCGCGGGCATTCGGGTCATTCGGATAAGCATCCGGGTTGACGCAGGCAGTCAGCGCCAACAGCGCGACGGTGGAGATGATAACGGGGGACTTGAACTTCATAGCTGCCTCTAATCTGCTGGGTGGGCCGTTTCGGCCTCGAACATCCATATACAGCAACGCGGATCGGGTGGCATGGTTCCCACGCAGGATTGGCAATTTATCGCGCAGAAGTGAAAGAACGGCATAAGGCCGCAATCACACTCTTGCATCCTCGCGCGCGGATTCCCATGCAAGGATCGCGCGTTTGACCGGAAGCCCCCAGTGATATCCACCCAAGCCGCCCGATTTGCGTAAGGCGCGGTGACACGGCACCAGAAAGCTGATTGGATTGCGCCCAACAGCCGTGCCAACTGCCCGCTGCGCTGTCGGGTGGCCGACCGCGCCTGCCAGTTCGGAATAGGTGGTGACATGACCGGAGGGCACCTGCAACAAAGCCTCCCACACCTTTAGTTGGAAGGGCGCGCCGATGAGGTGAAGGCGCGCGGTGCGGCCCGCCATCGCTTCGGTGACCAGCGGCGCAATGCTTTGATCCTCAATATATCTCGCCTGTGGCCAGCGGGCGGTCAGATCATTCATCGACCAATCGCGGCCAAATTCCTCGGTAAATCCAAGCCCGCAGATGCCGCGATCCGTGGCCATCACCAAAGCCTCGCCAAACGGAGTTTGAAAATATCCCCAGCGGATCAGCAGACCCGCGCCCCCGGTGGCATAATCACCGGGGCTCATCGCCTCCCACGTCAGGAACAGATCATGCAGGCGGCCACCACCAGAAAGGCCTGCCGCATGGGCGGTTTCCAGCACTGTGAAGCGGTCGGCGAGCAGGCGACGGGCGTGATCCAGCGTCAGGTATTGCTGATAGCGTTTCGGGCTGACGCCGACCCATTGCGAAAACGTGCGTTGAAAATGCGCGGCACTCATGCCCATTTGAGCGGCGAGATCGTCAAGGCTTTGGCCGGGCCCACTCGCGTCAATGATCTTCAAGGCGCGGGCAATGACGGCGTAGTGATAGCTGGATTGATCGGTCATGGCTGTCTCCTTGCCGCCAAGATAGGCTGGCGGCATGGCGCAAGCGACCCGATTCCTGCGGCTTAGACCGTATTGCTTTTGCCAGTCTTGTCACTGATCGCAGGGCCCTTGGCACAGGCTTGTTCGCGGCGTATTTGCAAGAAGCCACAACATATTGTGGAAATGTGTCAAGAATTGCCACCAAAGCACAAGTCATTCCCAGCGGGGAAAGCAATTTCGCCACAAAAGCCAAAACCGATATGCTTGCCGGATGCCGGATGATCAGGCATATCAAGGCCATGACACGCCAGCTAGAATATCCCGCCATGCAGCGCATTTTCACCCGGTTTCAGGCCCTAGAGGCCGAGCCGAAGGGGGAATTGGAGCATACCAACGCCTTCACTTTGGTGGTGGCTGTTGCCCTGTCAGCACAGGCGACTGATGTGGGTGTCAACAAGGCGACCGCCAAGCTGTTCGCCATCGCCGATACCCCGGCCAAGATGCTGGCTTTGGGCGAGGAAGGCGTGATCGAACATATCAAGACCATCGGGTTGTACCGCAACAAGGCGAAGAACGTGATCAAGCTTTCGCAGCTCTTGATTGATAACTTCGGCGGCGAAGTGCCCTCTAGCCGTGCCGCTTTGGTGTCTCTGCCGGGGGTGGGGCGTAAGACTGCGAATGTGGTGCTGAACATGTGGTTCGGGCAACCCTCGCAGGCTGTGGACACGCATATATTCCGGCTGGGCAATCGGGCGGGTATTGCTCCGGGCAAGGATGAAACCGCGGTCGAGCGCGCCATCGAAGACAATGTGCCAGCCGAATTTCAGCGCCACGCGCATCACTGGCTAATCCTGCACGGGCGGTATATCTGCATCGCGCGCAAACCCAAATGCGGCATCTGCCCGATTGCTGATGACTGCCTGTTCGAGGAAAAGACCCTATGAAACGCTATCAGGTTGTCGGGATCGGCAATGCTATTGTGGATGTGTTCGCCCAGGCCGATGACAGTTTCCTTGAGATGATGGGGATCGAGAAGGGCATCATGCAGCTGGTCGAGCGCGAGCGCGGCGAGTTGTTGTATGCGGCGATGGCGGGGCGGGTGCAGGCTCCGGGCGGGTCGGTGGCGAACACGCTGGCGGGCTTGGGCAATCTGGGGCTGACCACGGCATTCATTGGCCGGGTGCATGATGATGCGTTGGGGCGGTTCTATGCCAGTTCGATGGCCGAGGGCGGGACAGATTTCGTCAATGCCCCGGTCCCGGGGGGCGAACTGCCAACCTCACGCTCGATGATCTTCGTGGCCCCGGATGGGGAACGGTCGATGAACACCTATCTGGGGATTTCCTCGGAACTCGGGCCAGAGGATGTCTCGGATGAGGTGGCAGGCCAAGCGGCGGTGCTGTTCCTTGAGGGCTATCTTTACGACAAGCCGAAGGGGATGCAGGCGTTTGAGCGGGCGGCAAAGCTATGTCAGGCGGCGGGGGGGCAGGCGGGGATTGCGCTGTCGGACCCGTTCTGTGTGGACCGGCACCGGGGGGAGTTTCGGCGGTTGGTCAAGGATCTGGATTATGTGATCGGGAACGAGCATGAATGGTCCAGCCTGTATCAGACCGATCTGGATGCGGCTTTGAAGCTGGCGGCGGGAGATGCCGGGCTGGTGGTTTGCACGCGGTCTGGCGATGAGGTGATCGTGATCCGTGGCGAGGAGCGCGCCGTGGTTCCGGTGCGCCGCGTGGTGCCTGTCGATGCCACCGGAGCGGGGGATCAGTTCGCGGCGGGGTTCTTGTATGGCATCACGACGGGAAGATCTTTGGAGGTTGCGGGTCGGATGGGTTGCGTGGCGGCGGCGGAAGTGATCGGGCATTTTGGGGCGCGACCGGAGGCGAATTTGGCAGATTTGTTTGCAGGTGAGGGACTGATTTAGGGCGGTCCCAACTCGGGACCAAAATTATATCATATTTATCAATGGGTTGATCTGGTCAATTTAAGATTTTGTTAACTTTTGCGCCCGGTCTGACCTAAGATGCGCCGCAGGGAGTATTTGGCCCAAGATGAAGCTGTGAGAGCTTCGTTTTGGGCCTGTTATTCAGGTGGGCTTGGGGTTTTCGCTGTGGGTTGCGGGATGCTGCGGATTCGGGCATGACCGAAGCTACTCTGTTGGATATGAGGCGACACTATGGATTACGGCAAATCGGGCAATCCCAAGGGCGACAAGAACGTGCCGAAGCACCGGGTTGGCAAGGGCTTGGGCGCTGAGAAATCAGCGACCGGCGGCAAGGCCAGCAAGGAAGAACTGGTGGCGCGGATGAAGGCGGCGGCGGTGGATAAGAAAGCTGAAAGTAAATAAGATACCCATTGTGGCGGGGTAAACCCCGCCTTACCTGACAGCCTCCAACCCCGCGTCTTTCAGCGTGCAATCCTTGATCGTATCCGCGCCGCAGCGGCGTGGTTCGAGGTCTTTCGTCAGGCAAATTCGCAGTTCCCGGATCATGCCTTGGCTACAGGTGATGGTCATTTGATCGCGGGCGATTTGTGGGTTGGATTCGGCGAAGGCGTCTTCGATCACTGAGGCGGGGACGTTCAGGTCTTTGCTGATTTTGGCGAAGATGGGCGGGATGGCGACGGCTTTGTAGGCTTTGCGCATTGTGGCATAGTAGGATTTGGCCGACAGGCCGGAGCAGCGACCGTGTTTTTTCCACTCGTGGAAGGCAAGGCCTGCGCCGCCCATGATATCGGCCATCTGGGCGGAATCGCTGCGATTGGGGTCGCTTTGCACGGTGCGGCAGTCGGAGGGATAGCCGCTCTCGTCTTGCGGCCAGAGCCCGTGCAGGGTCCATGTCAGGCCGCGCCCGGCGTCGCATTGCGGGTCGCCCCGGTTATCGCCTGTGAGGGCGCACCAGTTGGATGACCAGCAAAGGGACATGACGTAATAATCGAAATCTCCAGCCTTTTCGCCTTGGGCATGCGCGGGGCTGTTTAGCAAAATTGCGCCGAAACAAATCGCCGCGATCCCCAAGGCCAGTTGACGCATTACCACTTTCCCTTTGTCAAAAACCGCAGTATATGGGCGAAGATTTCCGTGAAAATGAAAACTTCGCGGCCTCGGTCGCAGCCGTTTTCCCGGCTCGGGGAAGATTTGTAAAGCCCCGCCCGTTTGCGGGCGTAAGCTTGGGAGATTTCCGATGTCGAAGCCTTTGATGTCCAAAGCGACCGCCGTTTGGCTGGTGGACAACACCACGCTGACCTTCCGTCAGGTGGCAGAGTTCTGCGGGATGCATGAATTGGAAGTGCAGGGCATTGCCGATGGCGATGTGGCGACCGGGGTGAAGGGGTTCGATCCGGTTGGCAACAACCAGCTGGACGCGATTGAGATTGAGCGCGGCCAGAAGGACCCGCTGTATAAGCTGAAGCTGAAGTTCAATGCCTCGGCTGTGGGTGAAGAAAAACGGCGCGGGCCGCGGTATACGCCGCTGTCAAAACGGCAGGACCGTCCGGCCTCGATCCTGTGGCTGGTCAAGTTCCACCCGGAATTGTCGGATGGCGCGATTGGCAAGCTGGTCGGCACGACGAAACCTACGATTGCAGCGATCCGTGAGCGGACGCATTGGAACATCAACAACATCACCGCGATTGATCCGGTGGCTTTGGGGCTGTGCAAGCAATCTGAATTGGACACGGCTGTGCAGGCAGCGGTGCGCAAGAAGGCGGCCGAAGGTTCGGTGATGACGGATGATGAGCGGCGCAAGCTGGTGTCGACCGAGCAGTCGCTGGGCATGGATACCGAAGCCAAGATGCCGTCTGGTCTGGCGCAGTTCACCCGTGAGGAGCAGGAAGAAAAGCCTGCCGATTTCTCGGACGCCGACAGCTTCTTCAACCTGCCGCATGGCGATGATGATGACGAGGATGAAGACGACGATGTGCGTCGTTGACCTTTAGGTGATGAAAAAACCCCGGTCCAAGTGGCCGGGGTTTTTGTTTGTGGTCTTGTGCGGATGGGCTGCGCTCATCAAGCCTTCCGGCTTTCTTCGCTTGAGAAGCGAGGACAGCCGGAAGGCTGGAGGAGCGGCTGTTCAGTGCGCCATCAGCACCGGGATTTCGGCACGCTCCAGCATGTAGCGGGTGGTGCCGCCCAGGATCGCCTCGCGCAGCCGGGAATGGCCGTAGGCGCCCATCACCAGCATATCGGCGTTTTGGTCGATGGCGTGGCGGGTCAGCACGTCGCAGGTTTGCGGCAGGGTGCGGGCGAGCACGGAAACCTCGGCATGGACGCCGTGGCGGGTCAGAAGCTGGCAAAGCATGCCACCGGGATCAGAGCGTTCCTCGCCTTGCGTCGGCGGGTCGATCACCGTGATGTTGACGCTGTCGGCGCATTTCAGGAACGGCAGGGCGCGGCGGGCGGCGACCATGGCCTCGCTGCTTTGGTTCCACGCCAGCACGATTCGTTTGGGTTGGGTGTATTTGCCCAAGCCAGTGGCGGGCAGCACCAGAACCGGGGCCTTGCCATCAAACAGCGCGGCCTCGACCACGGCTTCGGCATCCGAGGTGGCACCCGGACCATACGGGCGGGGTTGCACCACCAGATCCGCGAAGCGGGCGCGGCTGGCGACCAGATCGGTCAGCGCGCCAAGTTGGGTGATCACGGTTTCCAGACTAAAGCGCAGATCGGGGCCTTCGGCGGCGAGGGCGGCGCGGGCCTCTAGTTCCAGCGCTTTGGCGTCGGTCTCAGCCCGGTCGATGCCGACTTGCATCAGCACAGCTCCGGTGCCGATGTAGGAATAGCCCATCTGGGTGCGGTCCACGCCCAACACCAGCACATCGAGATGCGCGTCTTGCGCGCGGGCCAGCCTTGCTGCGGCGCTGATCGCCAGTTTGGCGTCGGCAGGATTGCTCAGCACGGTCAGAATCGTTTTGTAGTCCATCACACGGTCTCCCCTTTGGGTGGTGTCATGGTGCGACTATGCCTTGCGGCACAGCGCACCGCCTTGACCTCGATCAACTTTAGATGGGGGTTTGTTGATATGGATCAAGGCTGGCAGCGGCCCAGACTGCCAGAAGCGGATCAGTCAAAAGCGTTGGCCGTGGTCTGAGTCGGGCTCTGAAAGCCGGATAAAGCCGCGGACCGGACCAAAGTCGAAGGGACGCAAAATGTGGGATTACGTTAAATTGATTGTGCTTGGCACGGTCGCGGTGCTGGCCGCGATTGCTGCCAATTTCGCGCATGATCTGCCGTATATGGTGAACGCAGTCGTCGTCATGCTGGCCGCCTCTCTCACCTTTCTGTGGGAGATCCGGCATGTGGGCGAGGTGCGGGTGCATCCGGCAAATGAATATATGGACGGCGTGGTGCGCGCCGGGGTGATTGCGACGACGTTCTGGGGCTTGGTGGGGTTTCTGGTTGGAGTTGTCATTGCGTTTCAACTGGCGTTTCCGTCGTTGAACCTTGGCAATATCACCGATGGCGTGCTGAACTTTGGCCGTCTGCGTCCGCTGCACACATCGGCGGTGATCTTCGCTTTTGGCGGTAACGCACTGATCATGAGCTCTTTCTACATCGTGCAGCGCACCAGTGGCGTGCGGCTGTGGGGCGGCAATCTGGGTTGGTTCGTGTTCTGGGGCTGGCAGCTGATAATCGTGCTGGCGGCGACCTCGTATGTCACCGGGGGCACGCAGGGCAAGGAATATGCCGAGACGGTTTGGTATATCGACATTTGGATCACCGTGGTTTGGGTGGCTTTCCTTTTGGTGTTCATGGGCACTTTGTGGAAACGGCGCGAGCCGCATATCTACGTCGCCAACTGGTTTTTGCTGTCGATGATCATCACAGTGGCGATGCTGCATCTGGTCAACAACATGGCGATCCCGGTTTCGATTTTGTCTTCGCAATCGGTTCCGGTGTTTTCCGGTGTGCAGGATGCGATGACGCAGTGGTGGTACGGTCATAACGCGGTGGGCTTCTTTCTGACCGCCGGTTTCCTTGGCATGATGTATTACTTTGTGCCGAAGCAAGCCGAGCGTCCGATCTATAGTTATAAGCTGTCGATCATCCACTTTTGGGCGCTGATCTTTCTGTATATCTGGGCCGGTCCGCACCACTTGCACTACACGGCTTTGCCGGAATGGGCGGGCACCCTGGGCATGGTGTTCTCGATCATCCTGTGGATGCCGTCTTGGGGGGGCATGATCAACGGGTTGATGACGCTGTCGGGCGCATGGGACAAGCTGCGCACCGATCCGGTCATCCGGATGATGGTGGTGTCTATCGGGTTCTACGGCATGAGCACGTTTGAAGGCCCGATGATGTCGATCAAGGCGGTGAACTCGCTGTCGCATTACACCGACTGGACGATTGGTCATGTGCATTCCGGCGCATTGGGCTGGAACGGCATGATCACCTTTGGCGCGCTGTATTTCCTGACGCCGCGGTTGTGGAACCGGGAAAGCCTGTACAGCCTGAAGCTGGTCAGCTGGCACTTCTGGTTGGCGACGATTGGCATCGTGCTTTACGCGTCCTCGATGTGGGTGACCGGGATCATGGAGGGGCTGATGTGGCGCGAAGTTGATGCCAATGGCTTCCTAGTGAACGCTTTTGCCGACACGGTGGCTGCAAAATTCCCGATGTATGTGGTGCGGGGTCTGGGCGGCGGGATGTTCCTGACCGGGGCGCTGATCATGGCCTTTAACCTGTGGATGACGGTGCGCGCACAGCCTGCAAGGGCCGTGATCAACGCGAACAACGCCGTTCCTGCTGAATAACCGGAGGGCACAGATATGGCTTTTCTCGACAAACACAAAAAGATTGAGACCCATGCGACGTTGCTGCTGGTGCTCAGCCTGTTGGTGGTCAGCATCGGCGGCATCGTAGAGATCGCACCGCTGTTCTACTTGCAGAACACCATCGAAAAGGTGGAAGGGGTGCGGCCCTATACGCCGTTGGAACTCGCGGGGCGGGATATTTATATCCGCGAGGGCTGTTACAACTGTCACAGCCAGATGATCCGCCCGATGCGGGATGAGGTGGAGCGGTATGGGCATTATTCTCTGGCCGCCGAGTCGATGTATGATCATCCGTTCCAATGGGGCAGCAAGCGCACCGGGCCGGATTTGGCGCGGGTGGGTGGCAAATACTCGGACGCCTGGCATGTCGATCATTTGATGGACCCGCAGGCGGTGGTGCCGGAATCGGTGATGCCGAAATACAGCTTCCTGTTGGATGCGGAAATCGACGGCAAATATATCGGCGATATCATGGCAACGCATCGGATGGTGGGCGTGCCCTATACCGATGATGAGATGACCAATGCGAAGGCGGATTTCGCCGCACAAGCGGACCCGAACGCCGATACTTCGGGGATTGAGGCGCGCTATGGCAAGGTGGTGGTCGCGAACTTCGATGGCCAGCCTGCGCTGACCGAAATGGATGCGCTGGTGGCCTATTTGCAGGTGTTGGGCACGATGGTCGATTTCTCGACCTTCATTCCTGACCCGAAACGCTAGGGGGCGGCTCATGGAACTTTATAGTCTCTTGCGCGAATTTGCTGACAGTTGGGTGCTGTTGTTCCTGACGCTGTTCTTTCTGGGGGTGTTTGTCTGGGCGTGGCGTCCGGGCTCTCGCAAGACCCATGAGGATATTGCGAATTCGATCTTCCGCCATGACAAGAAACCTGCGGCCCCCGCGCCGCAAACCGAGGAGGCGTAAACCATGTGCGCTAGCCGCGTGAAGCAAGCCCCCAAAGAAGTGCCGACGACGGGGCACACCTGGGATGGTATTCAGGAATATGACAATCCGATGCCGCGTTGGTGGCTGTGGGTTTTGTATCTGACGATCATCTGGGGGATCGGCTATACCATTGCCTATCCGGCGTGGCCGCTGATTTCGGGCCATACGCAGGGGGTGATCGGATCAAACCAGCGTGCGGATGTGGAAGCCGATATCAAGCGGTTTGACGATGCCAATGCGCCGATAAAGGCCAAGCTGGTTGCCGCCGATCTGGCGTCGATTCCCGCCAATGTCGAATTGAAAACCTTTGCGGTGTCGGCGGGCGCGTCTTTGTTCAAGAACAACTGCGCGCAGTGCCACGGCTCGGGGGCTGCCGGAGTTCAGGGCAAGGGCTATCCGAACCTGTTGGACAACGATTGGCTGTGGGGCGGCGATATGACGGCGATCCATACCACGATCACCCATGGGATTCGCAACACCACCGACGAGGATGCGCGGTTGTCGCAGATGCCGGCGTTTGGAGTGGATGGGATTCTGGAGAAGGAGCCGATTGCGCAGGTGGTGCAATACGTGCGGCAAATCTCGGGTCAGGATCATGATGCGGGGCTTGCGACAGCGGGGGCCGCAGTGTTCGCCGAGAATTGCGTGGCCTGCCATGGCGAGGACGCCAAGGGGATGCACGATTTTGGTGCGCCTAACCTGACGGATGCGATCTGGCTTTACGGCGGCGATGTAGCGACACTGACCGAAACCGTGACGAAGGCCCGCTACGGCGTGATGCCGGCATGGACGGGGAAGCTGTCGGAGGATGAAATCCGGGCGGTGGCGACCTATGTGCACAGTCTGGGTGGTGGTGAGTAAATCTGCTCATCCGTTGACAAAGCCGCCCTCGGTTCACGCCGGGGGCGGTTTCATTTTGGGCGCATCTCAGTGGCCACGCCCATCATCGCCGGGGGTGCCGCTGCGGCCTTGCCAGAAATATTCATCATCCCAGCGGCGCTGGGCGGCCAGCTTTTCGCGGCTGGTGCGGTGGTCGATCTGCGGTGCGCTGGGGTGGTCGGTGCGGGTGGCGACGCCAAAAGCGGCTGCAAGAATTCCTAACATGGGGGGCCTCATAGGGTTGCTTGATGTAAGTAGTATCGCGCAAACTGGCGCATGATTCCACGCAGCAACAATGTTTCCATGTAAGGCAGGCTTTCATGACGGATTGGCGACATATGCCGCCCTTGTCGGCGTTGCGGGCGTTTTCGGCTTTTGCCGAGGCGCGTGGGCTGGAGGAGGCGGGGGCACTGGTTGGCGTGACTCATGCCGCGATCAGCCAGCAAATCCGCGCCTTGGAGGCGCATCTCGGGCTGGCTTTGGTTGAACGCGGTGGGCGGCGGTTGGGGCTGACGATGGAGGGACGCAGGCTGGCCGAGACGCTGCAGACCAGCTTTGCCGCGATTGCCAGCACGATTGAAGACCTGACCGGGGCCGATGCGGTGCGGGTGTTGCGGATCACCACCACTTCGACCTTCGCGGGCGGTTGGCTGTTGCCGCGTTTGGCGGACTTTCGCGCCAAGCATCCGGGGATTGATCTGGTGATCGACCCGACTGCCGAGGCGCGGGATATTGGGCGGGAAGCGGATTTGGGCATCCGCTATGGCAATGGCGGTTGGGCGGGGCTGGTGTCTAAGCTGGTGTTGCGTTCGGGTGTGGTGGTGGTGGCTTCACCGAAGCTGGTGCCAGAGGGAGCGGCGTCTTCGCTGGCTGATCTGGCGAAACTGCCGTGGTTGCAGGAATTGGGCACCTCGGAAGCGACGGCGTTTCTGGAGAAACACGGGCTTCAGCGCGCGATGGGGGCGGGGATGACCTCGATGCCCGGCACTTTGTTGCTGGATGCGGCGCGGGATGGACAGGGGGTGGCGATCGCCGTGCGCGCGTTTATGGAAGCTGATCTGGCGGCGGGGCGGTTGCGGTTGCTGTATGAGGATCATGGCCGCGAGGGTTATTTTCTGGTGACGCGGCCAGGGATTTTACGGCCATCCTTGCAGCTGTTTTGCGATTGGATGTTGAAGCAGGCGGGGGCCGGGCGCGGCTAAAACGTCGCAGGCTGAAGCTGTATTTCGGATGCGGGATTGATTCAGGTCAAGGTCGGGCTTGGCCTTGGGGAGCATAGAGGGTGCAGTTCCAGCCTACCGGAGAGTTCCGTGACCAGCCCCGATACCCAGCCGTCTAGCCTGTACGCCGCCCGCGAGCCGATCTTTCCGCGCCGGGTCAAAGGCACCTTTCGCACCCTGAAATGGTGGCTGCTTGGGCTGATGCTGGGGATTTACTATGTCACACCGTGGCTGCGCTGGGATCGCGGGCCAAGCCTGCCGGATCAGGCGGTGCTGATTGATATCGCCAACCGCCGGTTTTTCTTCTTCATGATCGAGATTTGGCCGTATGAGTTCTATTTCGTCGCGGGCCTGCTGATCATGGCGGGACTGGGGTTGTTTCTGTTCACTTCGGCAGCGGGGCGGGTTTGGTGTGGCTATGCCTGCCCGCAAACGGTGTGGACGGACCTCTATATTCTGGTTGAGCGTTGGATTGAGGGTGATCGCAACGCGCGGCTGCGACTGCATCGGCAGAACTGGAACCTTGAAAAGCTGCGCAAGCGGCTGGTGAAGTGGAGCGTCTGGCTGTTGATCGGCCTCGCCACCGGCGGGGCTTGGGTGTTCTATTTCACCGACGCGCCGACCCTGTTGCAAAACCTGATCCATGGCACTGCGCATCCGGTGGCTTATACCACGATGGCGATCCTGACCGCGACGACCTTTGTGTTTGGCGGTTTCGCGCGCGAGCAGATTTGCATTTACGCCTGCCCATGGCCGCGGATTCAGGCGGCGATGGTCGATGAGGATACCCTGACGATTGGCTATCGCGATTGGCGGGGCGAGCCTCGGGGCAAGGCGAGTGTCGAAGGCAATGGCGATTGCATTGACTGCATGGCTTGTGTGAACGTCTGCCCGATGGGGATTGATATTCGCGACGGTCAGCAGATGGCCTGCATCACTTGTGGTTTGTGCATTGACGCCTGCAACGACACGATGGCGAAGATCGGCAAGCCATTGAACCTGATCAGCTATATGGCTTTGACGGATGAGGTGCGCGAACGTGCGGGGCAACCTGCGAAGTCGATCTGGAGCCATGTGTTTCGGCCCAGAACAATGATGTATAGCGTGCTTTGGGCGGGGGTTGGCATTGCCTTGGTGGTTGCTTTGTTCCTGCGGGCGTCGATTGATGTCAGCGTGACGCCGGTGCGCAATCCGATGTTCGTCACACTTTCGGATGGGGCGATCCGCAACACTTACGATCTGCGGCTGCGCAACAAACATGGCGAGGATCGCTGGTTCACCTTTGCCGCCACCTCGGACGCCGGATTTGTGCTGACCTTGGACGGCGCGCCGGGGCTGCGCGTTCTGGTGCCTGCCAATGCCACAAAGACTCAGCGGCTGTTTGTGACGGCGCCTGCCCATTCGCTGGGGGCAGAGGCTGCACGGACTGATCTGCGGTTCTGGATTGAGGATCTGGGGACGGAGGCGGTTCCGAGCAACGATCGGGTGCATCATGACACCGTGTTCAATGGGAAGGGCGAGTAAGATGGCCGAAGCTGGGGTGCGTGAGATCAAGGGTTGGCATGTGTTGGCCTTCACGGTGGCGGCGTTTGGCGTGATCATCGCGGTCAATTTGCTGATGGCTTACAAGGCGATCAGCACGTTTCCGGGGTTGGAGGTGGAGAATTCTTACGTCGCAAGCCAGACGTTTGACGCGGATCGGCGGGCGCAGCAGGCGCTGGGCTGGACGGTTGCGCCCAATTATGACGACGCGAAAGGGCAGTTGGTGCTGGCCTTTACCGACCACGCTGGCAAGCCGGTGGTGGTCGAGGGTTTGGATGTTCTGCTGGGCCGGGTGACCGAGGCGCGCGAAGATTCCACGCCGAAGTTTATCTATGAGGGCGGGGTTTATGTGGCCAAGGCGGCGTTGCATCCGGGCAAATGGATGCTGCATGTCACGGCGCGCTCGGGCGATGGCGTGTTGTTTCAGCAGCGGCTGAACCTGTTTGTGAAAGGCTAGGCGATGCGCGTGGTCGAGTACGAGCAGGGCGGGATGGCGGCTTGTCCGGCCTGCGTTGTCGTGCCTTTGGCGCAACAGCAGGCGCAGGTGGCGGCGCGGGGGCGGCTGATGCTGTCGCTGCCGTCGGCGCATTGTGCGGCTTGTATCTCGACGGTGGAAACTGCGTTGGCGGCGGTGCCGGGGGTGGACACGTCTCGGGTTAATCTGACGATGAAGCGGGTGTCGGTGGATGCAGAGGCTGGCGTGACTGCTGAGGCGCTGGTTGCGGTGCTGGCGGGCGTGGGGTTTGAGGCGCATGAGTTGGATGCGGGGCTGCTCAGCGCCACCGAGACGGATCGGCAGGGGCGCGAGTTGCTGATGCGGCTGGGCGTCGCGTTTTTCTCGATGATGAACGTCATGTTGTTGTCGGTGGCAGTATGGTCGGGGGCCGAAGGGGCGACTCGCGACATGTTCCACTGGATTTCGGCAATGATTGCGGTGCCGACGGTGATTTTCTGCGGCCAGCCGTTTTTCCGTTTGGCTTGGGCGGGGGTTAGGGTCGGGCGGTTGGGGATGGATTTCCCGATCTCGCTGGCCTTGGTGCTGGCGTCGTCGATTTCCCTGTTTGAGACGATCAAATCTGGCCATCATGCTTACTTCGATGCGGCGGTGATGCTGTGCTTCTTCCTGCTGCTCGGGCGCTATCTGGATCACCGCACGCGGGCGGTGGCGCGCTCGGCTGCCGAGGAATTGGCGGCGCTGGAGGTGCCTCGGGCCTGTGTTCTGGTGGATGGGGCTGAGGTGGTGCGGGTGATTTCTGAGGTTGCCGTTGGCGATTTGGTGCGGGTGCGTCCGGGGGGGCGGATGCCGGTGGACGGGGTGGTGGAGGTTGGCGCGTCAGAGGTGGATCGCAGTTTGCTGACCGGGGAGAGTTTGCCGGTGTTTGTGGGGCCGGGGATGGTGGTGGCGGCGGGCGAGGTCAATCTGACCGGGCCGTTGGTGCTGCGCGTGACGGCTGCGGGGCGAGACAGTTCGTTGCACCGAATGGCGGATTTGGTGGCGGTGGCGGAAAGTGCCAAGACGAAATACACCACTTTGGCGGAACGCGCGGCGCGGTTTTACTCGCCGATGGTGCATATCCTGTCGTTCAGCGCGTTTGGCTATTGGATGTGGGCGACGGAGGGCGATCTGCGGTTTGCGATCAATATCTCGGCAGCGGTTTTGATCATCACCTGCCCCTGTGCTTTGGGCCTCGCGGTGCCTGCGGTGGTGACGGCGGCCTCTGGCAAGCTGTTCCGCAAAGGGCTGTTGCTGAAACATGGCACGGCGCTGGAGCGGTTGGCGCAGGTCGATTGTGTGGTGTTTGACAAGACCGGGACGCTGACGATGGGTGCGCCGGAGCTGGTGGACTTGGCGGCGCATCCGGCTTGGGCTTTGGAGGTGGCGGCTGGGTTGGCTGTGGGATCGGCGCATCCTTTGGCGCAGGCTTTGGCGGCGGCGGTGCGGTCGGAGGGGGTTGTTCCGGCAGAGGTTAGCGATCTGCGCGAGGTGCCGGGGTACGGTGTGGAGGGCGTTTGGCAGGGTCAAGCCGTGCGGCTGGGCCGTGCCGATTGGTGTGGGGCGCAGGCTCTGGAGGTGACGGCGACTTATCTGAGTGCGGGGGGCGAGACGCAGGCCTTTGCCTTCGCGGATCGGCTTCGTCCGGGGGCAGAAGCAGCGATTGCACAGTTTAAGGCGCAGGGGATGCGGATCAAGCTGATCTCGGGCGACGTGCCGGGGGCGGTGGGTGCGTTGGCGGCACGGCTGGGGATTGCGGATTGGGTGGCGGGGGCTTTGCCTGCCGAGAAGGTGGCTCTGGTGCGCGCTTTGACGGCGGAAGGGCGGCGGGTGCTGATGGTGGGGGATGGGCTGAACGATACTGCAGCACTGGCCGCCGCACATGTGTCGATCTCGCCCGCGACGGCGCTAGATGCGGCGCGGACGGCTTCGGATATCGTGCTATTGGGGCAGGATATGGCGCCGATTGGCGATGCCACGCGCATCGCGCGGCAAGCGACGCGGCGGATGCTGGAGAATTTTGGGATTTCGGCGGCGTATAATGTGATCGCGGTGCCTTTGGCGTTGATGGGTTTGGCGACACCTTTGGCTGCGGCCTTGGCGATGTCTTTGTCTTCGATTACCGTTTCGCTCAATGCGATGCGTTTGAAGTAGCGGGAGGCTGAGGTCATGGAAATCCTGTCGATCCTGATTCCGGTGTCATTGCTGCTGGGTGGGGTGGGTTTGCTGGCGTTTATCTGGGCGATGAAAACCAAGCAATTTGACGATCCTTCGGGGGATGCCAATCGGATTTTGATGAAGGATTGGGACGACAAGCCGAAGCAGTAAGCCGAATTCCGCGCGGAATTCGTGCACGATTTTCGCGGCGAAAATCGGTTAGGCGCGGCCCGAGGTTGCCGATAGGCTGAGCGGTTCGATGCCCATGCCGCGCAGCGCCCCTGCCCATTTGGCGGCGTCGTTTTCGGCGAAGATCAGGGCTTCTGACGGCTCAACCGTCAACCAGTCATTCCGGGTGATTTCGGCCTCTAGCTGACCGGGACCCCAGCCGGAATACCCAAGCGCCAGCAGGGCTTTGTCGGGGCCTTGGCCTTGCGCCATCGCTTCCAGCACATCCAGCGTGGCCGTCATGCCATAGCCGCCCTCAACGCGCAGGGTGGCGGGGCCTCCGGCATAATCGGGAGAGTGCAGCACAAAGCCGCGACCGCGCTCGACCGGGCCGCCTAAATGCACGGCGATTTTGCGGCTTTCCTCGCCCAGCGGGATTTTCAGATGTTCGAGCAGGCCCGAGAATGACATATCGGGCAGGGTTTTGTTGATGATCAGACCCATGGCACCTTCAGGTGTGTGGGCGCAGACCAAGATCACCGCATGTTCAAACCGAGGGTCGCCCATACCGGGCATCGCAACCAATAGCTTTCCGCAGAGATCCATCGAATCGCGCCCCTATGTCTGGTTGGACCCAAGATGGGCAAAGCCGGATTTGGTTACAAGTCTCTCGCCGGATCGTGATTTCCCCGAAGGCGGCGCTTTGCTTATGACAAACTCATGCTGAAAGTCCTGACATTCGCGCTCTGCGCCGCTTCGCCTGCCCTTGCGCTTTGTGCAGCGACGGCTGTTTTTGCCACCACGCAGGACGATGTCTTGCAGGCTGATCTGCTGCCCGGTTGGCAGATGCAGAATGGCCATCACATGGCGGGGTTGCGGCTGCGGCTCGCGCCGGATTGGAAGACCTATTGGCGCAGCCCCGGTGAGGCTGGGATTCCGCCGTTGTTCAACTGGTCGGGTTCGGTGAACGTCAAATCGGTGCGGGTGCATTGGCCCAGTCCGGTGGTGTTTCATACCAATGGCATGCAGACGATTGGTTATCATGAAGGCGTGGTGTTGCCGCTGGAGGTGGTGCCGCTGGATGCCAGCAAGCCCGTGGAGTTGCGGGCAGGGGTTGATCTGGGGGTCTGCAATCAGATTTGCATGCCAGCCGCGGTCCAGCTTTCGGCGGTTTTGGATGCGGGTGCGCCAGATGCCGCGATCAAGGCGGCTTTGAAGGCGCAGCCCGTTGGCGGCAAGGCGGCGGGACTGCGGGCGATTTCTTGTGAGGTCGCGCCGATTGCCGATGGCTTGCGGCTGACCGCCGTGTTGGATTTGCCGCAGCGCGGGGCCGAGACGGTGGTGTTTGAAACCGCAGATGCCAGTGTTTGGGTTGGTGAGGCTGAAAGCGCGCGGGCGGGCGGGCGGCTGACTTCAAGCGTCGATTTGGTCGCCAGCAGCGGTGCGCCGTTCGCTCTGGATCGCTCTGGCGTGGTGGTGACGGTGTTGGGGGCGGGCGGGTCAGTGGAGATCGCCGGATGTCCTGCGCCGTGACGCTGCGCGGGTGGGATGCCGCCGGCGGGGATATTTGCGCACAGAGGATGACCGTAGCCTGTGATTTTCCAGCGGTGGGGCGCGTTTAGCCGCGCAGCTTGGCTTGCAGCGACAAAAGGTCCGCCCAAGCCTCGCGTTTGGCAATGGGGTTGCGCAACAGGTAAGCGGGGTGCGTCATCGGCAGCACGGGTTTGCCAAGCGCCTCGGTCCAGTTTCCCCGCGCGCGCAGGATGCCTTTGGTGTTCAGGATGGTTTGCAGCGGCGTGTTGCCGACCAGCACGATCACATCGGGGTTTACCAGCGCTATGTGCCTTTCGACGAAGGGGCGCATCATGGCGATTTCATCCAGCGAGGGGTCGCGGTTTTGCGGCGGACGCCAAGGTAGCGTGTTGGTGATGTAGAGCGCGGTTTCGGGGTCTGGGGATGTGCGGCTAAGGCCGATGGCGGCGAACATTTTATCTAACAGCTGCCCAGCGCGACCGACGAAGGGGCGGCCTTCGCGGTCTTCTTCCACGCCGGGGGCCTCACCGAGGATCAGCACGCGGGCTTTGGGGTTGCCATCGGCGAACACCAGATTGCGCGCGCCGCGTTTGAGTTCGCAATGCTCGAAGGCTGCGAGGGCTGCGCGCAGGGCTTCCAGCGTTTCGCACTGGCTGGCAGCGGCGCGGGCTTCAAAGACTGCGGCGTCGGGGTTGTGGGCTTCGGGTTCGGGGGGTGGGGCTGGTTTGGAGGGCGCGACGATTGGGGCAGGCGGCGGAGCCTTGATCGGCTCGGGCAGGTCGTAGCGGTTCAGCGGGGATTCGGCGCTGATGTCGGTCAGGCCCAGATCGACCTGCCACGCCAATGCGGCCAAGGCGGCGTGCCAGTCGGCTGCGATGTCGGAGTCGATTCCCATGGGGGCAAAGTAGGGGGCTTGCGGTGGGGGAACAAGGTGTGTCGGGCGGGCCTTGCCGGGGGCGCTTGGGGTTTCTATAAGCCGTTAAACCACCGACGGAGATGCCGATGAGCTTTCGCGCCCGCCACCTGCTTGGGATCGAGCAACTTTCGCCGTTGGAAATCACCACAATCCTCGATTTAGCGGATCGCTATGTCGATCTGAACCGGCGCACGGTGAAATCTTCGGATGCTTTGGCGGGGCTGACGCAGATCAATATGTTCTTTGAGAACTCGACGCGGACGCAGGCCAGCTTTGAGCTGGCGGGCAAGCGGCTGGGCGCGGATGTGATGAATATGTCGGTCGGCTCGTCTTCGGTGAAGAAGGGTGAGACGCTGATTGACACCGCGATGACGCTGAATGCGATGCACCCGGATTTGCTGGTAGTGCGGCATGGGGCGTCAGGGGCGGTGAATTTGCTGGCCTCGAAAGTGAATTGCGCGGTGCTGAATGCGGGCGACGGGCGGCATGAGCATCCGACGCAGGCCTTGCTGGATGCGCTGACCATTCGGCGGGCGAAGGGGCGGATCCAGCGGCTGACGATTGCGATTTGCGGCGATATTGCGCATAGCCGTGTGGCCCGCAGCAATTTGATTTTGCTGGGGAAGATGGAGAACCGTTTGCGGCTGATCGCTCCGCCAACTTTGATGCCTGCGGGGGTGGAGCATTTTGGCTGTGAATTATACGACGACATGCGCAAGGGGCTTGAGGGCGCGGATGTGGTGATGATGCTGCGGCTTCAGAAGGAACGCATGGACGGCGGGTTTATTCCATCCGAGCGGGAGTATTACCACCGCTATGGGCTGGACGCCGAGAAGCTGTCGTTCGCCAAGCCCGATGCGATTGTGATGCATCCGGGGCCGATGAACCGCGGCGTTGAGATTGACGGCGAGTTGGCGGATGACATCAACCGCAGCGTGATTCAGGATCAGGTGGAGATGGGCGTGGCGGTGCGGATGGCCTGCATGGATTTGCTGGCGCGGAATTTGCGGGCCGAGCGCGGGCGCGCGGCGGTGGGGACCATGGTATGAGCGACGGTCCCAAGAAGAAATGGTCGGATGCCCGTATGAGCGGCATGGTGGCGACCGGGGTGTTGGTGTTTCTGGCGGTGTTCACGGTGGCGTTTGTTTGGATGGCGGGGTGAATTGATGCAAACCGACATGAGGCCACAGCTAACATTTTTGGGGAGTGTCTGATGGATTTGATGATGGGTCTCTCCGCTATCAAGCAGACGTTGGACATTACAAAAGAGCTTAGAAGCATTGATGACAAGATAGTTGTCGCCGAGTTTAAGCTGAGAATTTCAGAAATTGTCGACAGACTACTCGATGCAAAGCAGGCGTTAATTGAGGCCCAAGAACGAGAGTTAGAACTTCGAAAAGAAACTTCTGATTTGCGTGCCGCTTACACCTTCAAAGCCAAGCTGCGAGATAACAATGGTCTACTCTATGAAACGGATGAAACGGGATCGCAGGTCGGTGAGCCATATTGCAATCTTTGTTCTGCTAAAGACGAAAAGCTGATCAGGATGCGGCACCATCCAGCAAGAGTTCATTATTACGCTGGCTACAAATGCGATAATTGCAAGACTTTTGTAAATACTGGCCCGGCCCTTGAATATGTCAGCCCCCCCAAACGCACTAGAGAATGGCCATGACCCTACACTTCACCAACGCCCGCCTGATCAACCCGGAATCTGGCACTGATGAGATCGGCAGCCTGACCATCGACAACGGTGTGATCGTAGCCCTCGATGGCGATGCTCCTGCGGGGGCGACGGAGGTGGATTGTGGCGGGCATTGTCTTGCGCCCGGCATCGTCGATATTGGCGTGAAGATTGGCGAACCCGGCGAGCGGCATAAGGAATCGTTCCGCTCGGCGGGGTTGGCGGCCTCGGCGGGCGGGATCACAACAATGGTGGTGCGGCCGGATACGACGCCCTCGATCGACACGCCGGAGGTGTTGGAGTTTGTGACCCGGCGGGCGGGGGAGGCGCGGGTGCGGATCCGGCATATGGCTGCGCTGACCAAGGGTCGTTTGGGGCATGAGATGACCGAGATTGGGTTTCTGCTGGATGCAGGGGCGGTGGCATTTACCGATGTGTTCAAGGTTTCCCGCGATACCAAGGCGTTATCACGGGCGTTTACCTATGCGCGGTCTTTGGGGGCGTTGGTGATCGGGCATCCGCAAGAACCGGGGTTGTCGGCGGGGGCGGCGGCGACCTCTGGCAAGTTCGCCAGTTTGCGCGGGTTGCCGGGGGTTTCGGCGATGGCGGAGCGGATTGGGTTGGACCGTGATCTGGGTTTGGTTGAGATGACGGGGGTGCGCTATCACGTCGATCAGATCACCACGGCGCGCAGCTTGCCTGCGCTGGAGCGGGCGAAGGCGAATGGGTTTGATGTGACGGCGGGGGTGTCGATCCACCATCTGACGCTGAATGAGATTGACGTGGGCGATTACCGGACGTTCTTCAAATTCACCCCGCCGCTGCGGTCGGAAGAAGACCGGATGGCGATGGTGCAGGCGGTGGCCGAGGGGCTGATCGACGTGATCGGGTCGTTCCACACGCCGGCTGATGAAGAGAGCAAGCGGCTGCCTTTTGAGGAGGCGGCGTCGGGGGCGGTGGGGTTGGAGACTTTGTTGCCTGCGGCGTTGCGGCTGTATCACGCGGGGCAGTTGGATTTGCCGACCTTGTTCCGGGCGCTGTCTTTGAACCCCGCGAAACGGCTGGGGTTGCCGCAGGGGCGGCTTTCGGTGGGGGCTCCGGCGGATCTGGTGCTGTTCGACCCCTATGCGCCCTACTTGCTGGATCGGTTCAAATTGCACTCGAAATCCAAGAACACGCCGTTTGACGGCTGCCGGATGGAGGGTAAGGTGCTGGCAACTTATGTCGCGGGCCAAGCGGTTTATCAGGGGTAGGACATGCCAGAGATTGTTTCTTCACCGCTGTTTCTGGGTCTGGTGGCCGTGCTGGCTTACCTGTTGGGATCTGTGCCGTTTGGCGTGGTGATCACGCGGGCGCTGGGGCTAGGGGATTTGCGTTCTATCGGGTCGGGCAACATTGGCGCGACCAATGTGCTGCGGACCGGGAATAAGGCGGCGGCGCTGGCGACCTTGCTGCTGGATGCGGCGAAGGGTGCGGTGGCGGTGCTGATCGCGCGCTATGCGGTGGGCGAGGATGCAGCACAACTGGCGGGGTTTTCGGCGTTTTTGGGTCATTTGTTCCCGGTGTGGCTGGGGTTCAAGGGCGGCAAGGGGGTGGCAACATTCCTTGGCACGCTGCTGGCTTTGGCTTGGCCCGTGGGGCTGGCGGCCTGTGCGACTTGGGCGGTGGCGGCGGCTGTGTGGCGGATATCTTCGCTGGCGGCACTGGTGGCGGCGGCTTTGTCGGGGCTGTGGCTGTTCATGTTCGATCAGGGGCATATGCTGGCGCTGGTGTTCGTGCTGACCGTGCTGATCTACGTCAAACACTGGCCGAACTTGCAGCGCCTGAAGGCGGGAACCGAACCGAAGATCGGGGCGAAGAAGGCTTAAGGGATTTGCTCTTTTTTGAAATACTCCCGCCGGAGGCTTCTGGCATGTATGCAGCTAGCCTCCGGCGGGAGTATTTAGGCCAAGATGAAAGCTATAGGCTGCTCGCCTCATAGATCGGCGTCAGGTCTTTACCCCATGCGCCGTTATACAGATTCAGCCAGCGGTCGGCTTGGGTTTTTTCGGTGGCGAGGCTTTGCACCAGAGGGGCGAGGTAGCGCTGCTCATCAAGGCCGCGGGCGGCGAGGCCCGCGTGCGACAGGCCGACGGAGGCGCGGGCTAGGTCCAGCAGTTTGATGCCGCCCGCTTCGGCTTGCAGGGCGCTGACAGAGGCGTTGACGCGCAGGGCTTCGCGGGTCTCGGCATCGAAACCTTTCACCAGATCCCATGCGGCGTCCAAGGCGGCATCATCATACATCAGGCCGACCCAGAACGCGGGCAGGGCGTCAATATGGGCTTGATCGCCGCAATCGGCCCCGCGCATTTCGATGTATTTCTTCACGCGGGCTTCGGGAAATACGGTGGTCATATGGTCGGCCCAGTCGGACAGGGTGGGCTTTTCACCGGGCATTGCGGGCAGTTCGCCTTTCAGGAAGGCGCGGAAAGATTGGCCCAAGGCGTTGATGTATTTACCGTCGCGATAGACAAAATACATCGGCGCGTCCAAGACCCATTCGACATATTGCTGAAAGCCAAAGCCTTGATCGAAAGCGAAGGGCAGCATGCCAGTGCGGGCGTTGTCGAGGCCGCGCCAGATGCGGCTGCGCCATGATTTATGGGCGTTTGGCTTGCCGTCGAAGAAGGGCGAGGAGGCGAACAGGGCGGTGGCGACGGGTTGCAGGGCCAAGGCGACGCGGAGTTTTTTGACCATATCGGCCTCAGACGCGTAGTCGAGGTTCACCTGCACGGTGCAGGTGCGATACATCATCTGGGTGCCATGGGTGCCGACGCGCCCCATGTAATCGGTCATCAGGCGGTAGCGGCCTTTCGGCATCACGGGCATGGTTTGCGCCGACCATTCGGGGGCAGCACCCAGCCCCATGAATTTGATGCCCAAGGGATCAGCGATGGCGCGGACTTCATCGAGGTGGTTTTGCAACTCCGCCGCGCCTTGGTGCAGGTTTTCCAAAGGCGCGCCAGAAAGTTCGAACTGGCCGCCGGGTTCCAGGCTGATATTGGCCCCGGCGCGGGTCATGCCGATGATGTTGTCGGCCTCGGACACCGGAGCCCAGCCAAAGCTTTGCAGGCCCGCGAACAAGGCCGAGATCGAACGGTCGCCTGCATAGGGCAGCGGCGTGCGGCTGTCGGTCAGCCAGCCGAATTTCTCGTGCTCGGTGCCGATGCGCCAATCGGCTTTCGGTTTGCTGCCAGAGTCCATCATCTCCGCAAGTTGCGAAAAGTCTTCGATTGGGCCGCCGCCGGACTGTGGAATCGACATGGGGCAGGGCCCTTTCGCGTTGGAAATTTCAGGATGCAACAGGTGGAGCGGAGCCGTGCCTAAGTCAAGAGAGGCTGCGCAGGGCTACAGCTGCTTCACGATCCGGGCAACACGCCGCGACCGGGGCGATACCAGATGGTTTTTGTCTCGGCGGCGAGGGAGAGCGTGGTGCTGCCGGTGCTGGGTTTGGCCTCTAGGGCGGCGACAAGGGCGAGGGTGTTCATGCCGGGCAGGCTGGCGAAGGCATCAAACAGTTTGTCGGCTCCGGTGGCGTCAACGGGGATCAGCAGGGCTTGGCCGTCCGCTTGTTTGAGCCGCCAGACGCGGCGGCCCCGGAGCGATAGCAGGCGCAATTCGGTCAGTTCGGGGATCGAGACATAGCCGCCGGTTTGCGGGCCGAGATAGCCGATCTGGCCCTCATCGACTTCGACAATGCCGGGGGCTTCGACGGTTTGGGCGAAGCGCAGGCGGCGCAGCGCGAGGAGGACCCAAGCGACACCAAACGCGCCGATGCCGGTGCCGACGGGGGTGAGCAGGTAGCCACCGAGCAGAATCAGCCAGAGGCCGAAGCCGAGGATGGCAGCGGCCCAGATCACCTCGGAGAAGCGGTGCAGCATAGCTAGGAATTCGGGACGAATCATGCCCAATCGCCTAGTGCCGCTTGCCACAGGGTTAAGGCTGCGACGGCGGCGGTGTCGGCGCGCAGGATGCGGGGGCCGAGGGCGGTGGGGTGGATCTGCGGCAGGGCGCGCAGGCGGTGTTGTTCATCTGCCGAGAAGCCGCCTTCGGGGCCGATCAGGATTGCCCATTTCTCGCCGCGGGGGCCGCTTAGGGCGGGGGCTTGGCCGAGCATCGCCTCGTCGCACCACAGCAGTTTGCGGTCGGGGGGCAGGGCGGTGAGGAATTTATCGAGGGAGGTCAGGTCGCTGACTTCAGGGACGTATGTGGCCCCGCATTGCTCGGCGGCCTCAAGCGCATGGGCTTGCAGGCGGTCTTGCCGGATACGCTCGGCATTGGTGTGGCGGGTTTGCACCGGGATGATGCGGGCTGCCCCAAGTTCGGTGGCTTTTTCGACAATGAAATCGGTGCGGGCTTTTTTGATTGGCGCGAAGGCAAGCCAAAGGTCGGGCGGCAGGCGGAGGGGGGCGGTCTGCGTGGTGCAGATCAGGATGCCACCGCGTTTGCCAGCCTCGGCCACTTCGGCGCGCCATTCGCCATCGCGGCCATTGAACAGGGCCACGGGCGCACCTTTTGCAAGGCGCATCACGTTGAACAAATAGTGGGCCTGATCGGAGTTGACGGCCACGGCTTGCCCATGCGCCAAAGCCTGATCTACATAGAGGCGGATTTTTGCATCTGTCATGCCGGGGAATCTATGTCTGAGTTTGCGGAAATGCCAGAGGTGGCGGTGGCGGATGCGCCGAAAGACAACTGGGTGGATCGGTTTGCGCCGCAGGTGACGCGGCCTTATCTGCGGTTGAGCCGTGCGGATCGCCCGATTGGAACGTGGCTTTTGCTGATCCCGTGCTGGTGGGCGATTGCGCTGGCGGGGCTGTCAGACGGGTTCCGGTTGTGGGATTTGTGGCTGGCGGTGTCTTGTGCGCTGGGCGCGTTTCTGATGCGCGGGGCGGGGTGTACTTGGAACGACATTGCGGATCGGGAGATTGACGCCAGCGTGGCGCGGACGCGCAGCAGACCTTTGCCGTCGGGGGCGGTGACGGTGACGGGCGCGCTGGTGTGGATGGCGGTGCAGGCGGCATTGGCTGCGGTTATTCTGTTCAGCTACAACTGGTTGGCGATTGGGTTGGGCGTGGCGTCACTGGCGCTGGTGCTGATCTATCCGTTTGCTAAGCGGTTCACTTGGTGGCCGCAGGCGTTTCTGGGGTTGGCGTTTAACTGGGGCGCGGTGCTGATGTATGCGGCGCATGCGGGTGAGGTGCGGTTGCCTGCGATGCTGCTGTATGGTGCGGGAATCGCTTGGACGCTGTTTTATGACACGATTTATGCCCATCAGGACCGCGAGGATGATGCGCTGATCGGGGTGAAATCGACGGCGCGGCTGTTTGGTGACAACTCGCGGGTCTGGCTGCGCGGGTTTATGGCGGTGGCTGTGGTTTTGATGGCGAGCGCGGTGATCAGCGTGCCGATTCCCCCCGGCAAAGTGCTGGCGCTGATCCTCGCCTTGGCAGGGGTCTGGGGCTTTGGCTGGCATATGGCTTGGCAACTGCACAGGCTGAATATCGACGATCCGGCGCAATGTCGGCGATTGTTTCTATCCAACCGCGATGCTGGCCTCGTTCCTGCGCTGTTTCTTGCCGTTGCGGTGTTCCTTTGATTGATCCGGGAAGACGCGCGCTTTATGCAGGCCGGGACCGGGCGGTTTGCTGTGCTCTGGTGGCCTTTCTGACAGACCGAGTTGAATAACCCGTGGTGACATTGCCCAATTTCAGTCTTGCCCAGCTTCCCACGAGGTTTCTTGCCCCCTGCGCTTTTGTCGCGGCGGGGGTGGTTTCTGTGCTGGTGGCTTGGGGGGCGGCTGTGCTGGTTGAGAATATTTCAACCCGTGCGGTGAAATCCATGCTGCTGACCGAGGGCATCACCTTTGCCAGCGTCGCGCCGGATGGCTTGCAAATTCACCTCAGCGGCACGGCCCCGAATGAGGCCATGCGGTACAAGGTGGTCAATCTGGTTGGCGGGCTGATCGATTCGTCGCGAATCCGCGATCGGCTTGAGGTGACGCCAGTCAAAGCGATTGAGGCGCCCCGGTTTTCGGTGGAAATGCTGCGCAATGATGATGGCATTCAGATGATTGGTTTGCTGCCGGAAAGCGATACGTTGCAAGGGGTTAAAGATACAGCCCAGGCGCTTTCCCCGGATATTCCGCTGTCAGACATGCTAGAGACGGCGGCTTACCCTGCGCCAGAAGGCTGGGACGCGGCGCTGACCTATGGGTTGAACGCGCTGAGCATGTTGCCGCGATCCAAAATATCAGTGGCGGCCGATCAGGTGGCAATCACTGCGATTGCAGGATCAGAGGCTGAAAAGCGCAGTTTTGAGCAGCAGTTGAACAGTGCCAAGCCAGCGGGGCTGGCGGTGACGATTGAAATCTCTGCGCCGCGTCCGGTGCTGACCCCGTTTACGCTGCGGTTTGTGAAGGATGCCGAGGGCGCGCGGTTTGATGCCTGCTCGGCGGATACCGAAGGCGCGCGGGCGAAGATTTTGGCGGCGGCGGGGGTTGCGGGTGCTGTGGGGCGTAACAGTTGCACCATCGGGCTGGGCGTGCCGACGCCGCGCTGGGCCGATGCCACCATCGCCGGGATCAAAGCGGTGGCACAGTTGCAAAGTGCCACACTGACCTTCGCGGATGCAGATGTCACCCTGCTGGCGGGCGCAGACGTGCCGCAAGCGGATTTTGACCGCGTGGTGGGCGAACTGGGTGCCGCACTGCCGGATGTGTTCTCGCTGAAAGCCACGCTGGAGAAGAAAGCGGCTGGCGGGGTTGTTGGCCCCGCGGAGTTCACTGCCAAGCTTGCGCCCGAGACGCATCGGTTGGAAATGCGTGGTCGCCTGACTGATGAGGTGCTGCGCAAGGCCGTGGACAGCTTTGCCAAGGCCGAGTTTGGCGCAAACACTTATCTTGCGACCCGGATGGACCCCGATTTGCCCACCGGCTGGCCTGTGCGGGTTCTGGCGGGGTTGCAGGCGTTGGGCGAGCTGGACAACGGCACGCTGCTGGTGCGGGCGGATACGGTGGAGCTGAAGGGCATCACCGGATCGCAATCCGCCAAGGTGCGGATCTCGCAGATTTTGTCCGAGAAGCTGGGACAGGGTCAGACCTTTAAGGTTGATGTGAAATATGACAAGGCGCTGGACCCGTTGGCCGGGATTCCAACGCCAGAGGAATGTGCGCAGGACGTTGACGATGTGGTGGCGCGGCAGAAGATCACCTTCACGCCGGGGTCAGCCGAGATTGACGCCGCGGCGAGCGGTGTGATGAAGGCGCTGGCGGATGTGCTGAAATCCTGTCCCGGCGTGAAGCTGGAGGTGGCGGGTTATACCGATGCCCAAGGCTCGGATGGGGGCAACCTTGCGTTGTCGCAGGCGAGGGCGGAAACCGTGGTGCTGGCCTTGCAGGGGCGGCAGATTGATGTCTCTGGTATGGTGGCGCGCGGCTATGGCGAGGCTGATCCCTTGGCGGACAATGGCTCGGATGCCGGGCGTGAGGCCAATCGGCGCATTGAATTTCGGTTGATTGGGGCTCCAAAGCCTGCTTCACCTGATGCAGGCAAGGCGGCGGCGACGGCGGCGCAGGGCTCGGATGCGGCACAAGCTGCTGCCAAGGCCGTGTCGGAGGGGCCGGATTTCTCGGGCGATACCAGCCCCTCGGTGGCACCTGAGGAAAAAACCATCGCGCCGAAGCCACGGCCGAAGAAGTCAGAATGATGTTGGGGACGCAGTTATGAACCGCACCGAATTTATCGCGGCCACTGCCGTCATCCTGCTGCTGGCCTTCGCGGCGGGCTGGTTCACCTATTGGCTGCTGCACCGCTTTACCCGCGTGGCCGGCGGCGATATGGCGGAAATGGACCGGATGGCGCAATCTTTGCACGAGGCCGAGGAGATGCGGGATCAGGCGATTGTTTATCTCGAAAGCCGTGAGGGCGAGTTGATGAACCAGATCGCCCAGACCGAAGCCGAACTGCGCGCCGCGATGGAGGGGTTGCGTGATGCGCGGCACGAGGCGGAAGAAATGCGCGCTTATATCGAGCGGATGCACGCGAACAGCTAGGCGAAGACGATTTTTGAGAAAAATCAGGGGCATTCTGCCCCTCGGCCTGCGGCCTCACCCCTGAGGATATTTGCGGCCTTATGTAGCAAACGCACCAACAAAAGTGAATCCCTTGCCCGCCTGATCAGCTAACTTGGTCGCATGTTAGACAAGACCATCAACAATGCCCTGCTGAGACTTCGCGCCCAGATCGTCCGAGATGGGTTGGAAGGTCTGCAGCATGTGGAGGCCATGCTTGTGCTTCGTGGCATAGACCCCACATCGCACTATGTACGGCGTAAGATCCCACTAGATAGCTGCAAGCAGCGCGAGTTGAAAATAATCGTACTAGATGCGCTCAGATCAGGGCCAAAGACGGCGCGGGAGATTGCGCAAGCGCTTATGCAGCGCAAGCCAGAGATTGCACCAGACAGAGCGAAAATCCGCGTTCATAGGGCTATCTACAAGATGCGGGATGGGGGTGTCTTGGTCGACAATGCAGGCGTTTGGAGGCTGGCCCAGTGAAGGGCCAGCCAAATTATTGTCGCTATTACTTTTTAACTACGCGATAGCCAAAGCGCGCTGGACCGCCATCGGGTCATTCATAATAACCCGAAGTAAAACACGAGAAGGCCCGTCTGGCTGACGACGCCCTTGCTCCCAACCACGAAGGGTTCCTAAGCTAAACCCAAAACGAATTGCGAACTCCTCTTGAGATAGCCGCAGACTCTCACGAATAGCGCGAACATCAACGCGGTGAACCGAAACATTGTGTTCCACTACGCCGCCAGCAAAACCCTTCGCGTGGTCAATCGCCTCGCTCAGGCCGTATATGATCTTGCTACCAGACATGTTTATCTCCCGACACCTCTTCAACGCCTATGTTTTTCATCCTACTTGGCGGGCAATTACTTGCACCCTTTTTGCTGCGTAGACATCGACCAACTCTTCAACCAGTTTCCTCATCATTTGCTTCTCTCCAGCCGTTATGCTGAGCTTTTCATTCTTCTTGTAGACTGCCAAAATATAGATCGGCATGTTGAGATCCCGAAAGTAATACAGAATTCTCAACCCGCCGCGCTTCCCTTGTCTTCCGTATGACCAACGACACTTCCTAACGCCGTTGGTAGCCACAATTATGTCACCAGCTGTCGGGTTAAGTGCCAGCCAGTCAATCATTCTGTCCTTCTCGTCTTCGGTTAGAACGCTATCCAATTCTCGGCGAACATGTGTCAACTCCGCGATGGTTATTGGGTAGTTGTCCGGGTCGAACATGGTCGCTCCTGCTTTCTTAACCGAAACTCATTACTAAGTCATTGACGCACGTCTGTCAAGCTACCTTCTGCCAGTAACCCTTCCAATCGCGGCTGACAGGGCAACCCATCGCATTCTGCACAAGACCGAAGGCCAGCGCGCCGTTGTCCTTGCGGCGGTTGCCATATGCGACATCAAGTTGCCTGGTGTTGACGCTACGTTACGGCGGACTTTGGCCTTAATGCTTCGCGTGGTAGTCGATTGTTTCGAGCGATCTAAGCTCCGCTTACATCAACGCCACATCAACCCGCGAATGCATGTTTCGAGCCAAGTTTGCTGCCCAACGTCGCTGAGAATCACTCAATGCAAGTGTGGAAATTGCGCAAAATCAAAGGCTTATCGTGTAAGTCATTGAATAGACGAGGTTATCGTGAACGCTGCGATTTAGGCTCATAACCTGAAGGTCACAGGTTCAAATCCTGTCCCCGCAACCAAATCTACGTTATATATCAAACGCTTAAAACCAGACTTAAATAGTCGGGTTTTAGCTTGCGCAAAACACCTCAACGCCACCTCAACGTTTGACGAGTCCCCCCACAAAAGGCGGGGGCGTTTTCAATTTGACGTGGCGACTTGCTAAATTTCGTTCGACCGTGATCAGAATTTGTGGTTTCAGGGCTTTCAATGCCGCACCTCAGTGCGTCGGATTTTGGCCAGAATTTGCATCTTTGCAAAGATTGCGCTGCAAAATCGTCCCCGAGCGCAAGATGCACAAAACCAGACCTTTTCCAAAACAGCGATATAACCGAACCAGCAAAAAGCTGGCCCTGTCTGAAAACAGACAAGGCCTATTTTACGATATCAGTTAGGCGGCAACCAAGAATGGTGTTGCCGCTTCCAAGACCATTTCTTTGGTCATTGGTTCATCAAACGCTGCATCCCAAGGCTTCATGTCCAGAATTTGGCGCACGCGAGCAGCATGGCGCGCCTCGACCGAATGGATTTGCAGGGCGGCTGTCAGGATGGCATCATTTCCAATCAAATTTCCTGCCTGACCCTTATAGGCCGCAACACCAAGATCCTCGAATGTCTTGGACAAAGTGGCAAAAGTCGCAAAGTTTGAGAACACGTCAGCGTATTTGCCTGCTGCCGTGAAATCATACTCCCCACGTTTTACAGCGGCCGATCCGAGCGCCGTTTCCAGAAATGCCACATGCTGAGCCTCATGAAGCCCAATTTGCTGGAACGTGGCTTCGTGTTCCTTGGGAATTAGCCCGGCATTGTCAAAAGCAGTACGGTAGAACGTGTCTTCCAAATGCTCCAAAGTTAGAGCAAAATTGAGCACGTCTACGATTTCCATCGGCAGGTCCTGGCCAAACGCCTCGCGCGAAGCAACGGCAAGGATCAGGGGTGCACTAGCCATCACCCCAATCGTGGATGCAGGAAATTTGAGGAACGCTCGACGTGACGGTTCCAAACGTGCAAGGATTTCGGGATCGACGGTGGCAAGAATCTGCGTTTGCGGTTCAGGTGTCATGATTTCGTTCCTTAAAGGTTCGTGGCCGTGACTTCCGTCACGATGAAGGGATCGGCCAAGGCCAGCACTTCGGCAGGGGCGCGCACCACATCAAGGCCGTTTTCGTTCACCACGTCAGGCCCGGCGAACGCCACGCTGTCGGGTGAAACCAGATTGCGGATTGCTGCTGAATGGCGCGCCTCGACTGACACGATCCGTCCTGCCGCCAGCAGGTATTCAGGGTTGGTTAGCAGTTGCCCAGCCCCGTTATAGGCGGATACGCCGATGTCCTCGAAGGTTTGCGCTGTTGTCAGCACGGATGTTCGGTCGCCGAAATCAACTGCCGAAAAGTCCACCTCAAGATCGGGAATCGCGTCGGCGGCCAAAGCGGTTTTCAGGAAATCGCGATGCGCAATTTCGTGGTCGCGGATGTCGGTCAAAAGGACCGTTTCTGCCTCGGTGATGTCAGCATACGGTGTTTCAATTACCTTGAAGTAGAACGCCGCCTCAAGCTGTTCTAGCGCATAGGCATAGTTCAAAATACCGATGTCACCTGCACCAAGATCGGCCGCAAAGGCGGGCGTCATGCCAAAACCCGGCAAGCGCAGGCCGCCAAATGCTGCGACGCCAACAAGCGCCCCGGTTGCCGACCATTTCAACATCGTTCGACGTGTACGGGATTTCGGCACGGTACCTGCGTGATTCTGCGCGTCCATTGGCGTTTCCTTTTGCTAAAGTTGCTTGTTGTTTTTAAACGTGAAACCCCACAAATGGTTCCAGAGACAACTGTGAAGTCGCAGACGTTGGAGGGTCAGGGACCATTGATCTTGCCTTGGCGGCATGATTCGCGCTTCGCAAGTAGACTGAATCATAAGCAACCTCTTCTGGCTAACGGACACACAGATGGCCCTTCCGGGTCCGTTCTTTTCCAAGAGCCATGGCAAACTGCGCGTGAATCACCGGCGGGTGCTGAGTGGCATTATCTTAATCCATCACAATGGCTTGCGATGGTGTGATACGCCCACGAAACATAATTCCTAGAAGACCTTTTACAACCGTTGGAAGCGACAGGGCGACAACGGCATCTTCGCTCGGAAGGTGGAAAGTCTGGCCTCCGAGGCTGCCAACCCGAAGACAATGATGATCGATGCAACCTATTTGAAAACGCATCGCACGGCGACCAGCCCATTGCACCAAGCTGAACGGACTTGGCAACTTTTCAAAATCGTGGTCTATGTCTGCTGCGTTCGTGGGACCAACCCTCGAAGATGTGCCATGCTGAGCAAGGCGAGGTGCTATCACAAAGGCCTTGAGCGATCTGAGAAATTTCTAAGTCTAATGGTGTTGTGCGCTTTATCGTGCATTACCAGAGTATGTCGGTGGTAAGCATAGCGCTACCGACGACTGCCACGGGTAGTAATCGACGGAGTTTTATCGGCATGCAACAGCCAGCAGATATCTTTGAGGAAAACGAGCGGCTTCGTGTCCGGTTGCAGCAATCGGAAGACGTTGTGCGTGCCTTTCGAGGTGGTGATGTCGGTGCCTCGGTGGATCAACCTGCCGACTTTGAAGCCTACCGGCTGTGCAATGAAATGCTGGCGCAGTTTGCGGACGCGGTCATTTCCGTCGATGAGAGCGACCGCATCACCTATCTGAACGCTGCCGCCGAGCGACTTTATGGCATTTCTGCTTCGGATGCGCTGGGGCGTCCGCAGGCAGACGTTTTCTCCACGCCATGGGTCAAAAGCGACGACGAGGCAGCTGCCGCGACCGCCCTGCGCGAGCATGGTGAATGGTGCAGCGAAAATGTTCATTTGGGGCATGACGGACGTGAGCTGAGCGTCGAGTGTAGGATCACGCCGCTTAAGGACAACAATAGGCTGCCAAACGGCAGGATGGCCGTAATCCGCGACGTGTCCAAACGCAAGCAGCACGATAAGCGCGTTCTGGTTTCAGAGATCCGATATCGGCGTCTTTTCGAGGCAGCCCATGATGGGGTTCTCATCGTTGATCCCGAGACGCGTAAGATCGTCGACGCCAACCCGTTCATGATTCAGCTGCTCGGGTACCCGCTTGCCGAGCTCGTCGACATGGAAATTTTTGAGCTCGGTTTCCTCGGTGACGCGCGGGCCGCCAAGGAAATGTTTCAGACCCTGAAGGCCACGGGACAAGTGCGCTATGAGAACCTGCCGTTGCAAACCGAGGACGGCGCACCCCGGTCCGTCGAGGTGGTGGCAAATCTTTACGACGAGGATGGACACAATGTCATCAAGTTCAACGTCCGCGATATAACGGAGCGGAAGCAGGCCGAAACGGAGTTGCGCGAGCGGCAGAACTTTCTAAATCGCATATTAGAGGTGTTGCCCGGAGTCCTGTACATTTTCGATCTGGATGAAAACCGTGTCGTTTTTGTCAATAACACACCGGCGCTGACCTTCGGCACCGAGGAAATTGTGGGCATGGGCGCCGACCTGATGCCAAACCTGATGCATCCCGGCGATCAAAAAGGTTTCGGGGAACACACTTCCCGCATACGGTCTCTCAGTCCCGGCGCAACGGCCACATTCGAATACCGGATGAGAGACAAAGCGAACGATTGGCGCTGGTACGTGAGTACCGACACTGTCATGTTGCGCGATGAAAGCGGTGGTGCGCGCCAATTTATCGGGATCGCGCTCGAAATTACTGACCGCAAGCGTGTGGACTTCGCACTGCAAGAGAGCGAAGCCAAGTATCGCACTTTGTTCGAGAAAATGCAGGAGGGCTTCAGCGTCCTCGAGCGGGTTGATGGTGATCCTGTAGATTACCGTTTTCTAGCCGCCAACCCAGCGTATGAACGTCATACCGGGTTGAGCAATCCGGTCGGCAAGACTATACGCGAGATTGTGCCTTCCGTCGAAGAGTCGGCCCTCGAATCTTACCGCAACGTCGAGGAAACCGGTCTTTCCCAGATCGTCGTGACCCATGTTCCGGAGATCGACCTCTGGTTTGAGGTCGAGGCCTCGTCCGCTGGGCGACCCGGCCAGGTCGCAGTGCTGTTCAGGGATATAAGCGAGCGCAAGCGTGCCGAGTTGGTTCTGCGCGAGAACGAGGAGCGGCAGGCGTTCCTGCTGCAGCTCAGCGACGCCTTGCGGCTGCTCGCCGATCCGGACGAAATTCAGTTCACTGCGACGCGACTGCTGGGCGAGCTATTGCGCGTCACCCGCGTCTTCTATTTCATCGTCGAGCCCGACGGAGAAAGCTTCGAAGTGCGACGCGACTATGTGAATGGGGTCCCCAGCGTCGCGGGACGGTTCTCGATCTCGCAGTTTGACTCCCACCTTGCTGAAAACTGGCGCAGCGGACGCACGGTTCATTCGCAGGACGTGCACGCGCAGGACTTGCCATTGGATCGGCGATATTCGCCGGAGCAAGTGGCGGCGTTTGATGCGACCCAAGCGCGCGCCTGGCTCGGCGTTCCGCTGGTTAAGGCAGACCGCCTCATCGCCGTCATGGGCATCAGCCATGCCGAGCCCCGAGCTTGGACTAAGTCGGAAATCAGGCTTGCCGAAGACGTGGCCGAACGCACTTGGGCGGCTGTCGTGCGCGCGCAGGCCGAGGCGGCCCTGCGCGAAAGCGAGCAGCGGCTGCGCACCCTGTTCGATAACATGGCGGAAGGTTTCGCGCTTTTCGACATCGTGCGCGGGCCCGCCGGGCAGATCACCGACTTGCTTTATCGCGAAGCGAATAAGGCCTTGGAACACCAGACGGGCTTTGATCGCGCGACAACCATCGGACGAACACTTAAGGAAATTCTTACGCCCTCGGATGCAGCGCGCTTCATTCCCCTTCTTGCTCGAGCCGTCGATCCGGGAGAGCCCGGAACCATCGAAGAATATGCCGAAATCGCCGACCGCTGGTTCGAGGTCAGCGCTTACCGGCATGGCCCTGAAAAGGTTGCAGCATTCTACAGGGATATCAGCGAGCGCAAGCGCGCCGAAATCGCGCTGCGCGAAAGCGAGGCGCGGCAGGCATTCCTTTTAAGGTTCAGCGATGCACTTCGGGCAGAGCCGAGCGCCGAGGCCCTGACCGACCGGGCGCTGCAGATGCTCTTCGATGAGATGCGGCTGGATCGCTGCTACGTCGGGATTTACCGGCTTGCGGAGGACTTTGCCGAGTTCCCCCATCAGGTGCAAGACGACCGTCTGCCCCCATTGCCCGCCCGAGTGCGTCTGTCTGATTTTCCTAAGGCACTTCAGGTTGCGTCGGATCGGACGCTAGTGATCGACAACGTCGGGAAGATGGAGGGCCTTTCGGACAGCGAGCAGGCCAGTTTCGCTGGCCTCGGCATAGGTGCGTTGATCACGGCGACCCTGCGCAAAGGCGAGAACAACCCGCTTTGGGCGATCGTCTCCGTCTCGGCCTCCCCTCGGATCTGGACACTGGGCGAAGTCTCGCTTGTCGAAGAAGTCGCCGAGCGAACTTGGGCGGCGGTGAAACGTGCACGCGCCAAAGATCGGCTGCAAATTGCACATGACACGTTCCGCAATCTGATAAACCGGTCCCCGTTTGGCACATACATCGTCGATGCCGATTTCCATTTGATCCAGATTAGCGATGGCGGCAAGAAGGCATTTGCCAACGTGCGACCCCTGATTGGGCGCGACTTCGCCGAGGTGGTGCGCGCCGTCTGGCCGGATCCGTTTTCCAGCGAGGTCATCGCGCGCTTTCGCCATACGCTGGCGACGGGAGAGTCCTATAAAGGGGAAACCAACGAGCGCCGTGCCGACACCGAAGTCACCGAGGCTTACGACTGGAAAATCGAGCGTATCATCCTGCTGGATGGCCGCCCCGGCGTCGTATGTCATTTCTACGATTACTCTGAAAAACAGCAACAGCAGGATCGCATCAAGCTGCTGATGGGCGAGGTCAATCACCGCTCGAAGAACTGCTCGGTCTCATCCAAGCGATTGCAAAGCAGACAGTAAAAACGCAGCCAGAGGATTTCCTCGAGATCTTTGGCCAGCGGGTGCGGGCGCTCTCCGCCAGTCAGGATTTGCTCGTCATGGGCGAATGGAAGGCTGTGCCGCTCGGCGAGCTTATCCGATCCCAACTCGCCCATTTCGGTGATGAGCATGACAGCCGTATCACGATCGACGGCCCGATGGTAAAGATCACCGCCTCGGCATCCCAATCACTCGGCATGGCATTGCACGAGCTTGCCACTAACGCCGCAAAATTCGGAGCGCTGTCGAACGCGTCCGGTCGCGTGGTGATCAAATGGAGCTTGCAATCTGACGTCACCGGTCAGGAACTGTTCGCAATGTCCTGGATCGAAAGCGGGGGGCCGCCAGTCGCCAAACCAGCGCGCCGCGGCTTTGGCTCAACCGTGATCGACGGCATGCTCAAGATGAGTCTCGGCTGCGACGCCCTGGTCGATTTCGCATCGACCGGTCTCGTCTGGCGTATCGGCTGTCCGGCGGCGGCGGGCCTGATCGAAAGTGACATTCCACCAGCTCCGCGGATGAACGGCACTGCGGCTGGTCAAGAACCCGCGCCGGTATCTGGCCGCCGCATACTTGTCGTGGAGGACGAGCCCCTGATTGCCATGGATTTTAGCCAGACTCTGTCGGAGGCTGGCTATGTCGTGATCGGACCCGCGAACTCGGTCGCCCGGGCACTTGCATTGCTTGCGCAATTCGGTTGCGACGCCGCCATGCTGGATGTCAATCTTGGCGCGGAAACTTCCGAAGCAATCGCGCGCGAACTGATCAGGCTCGGTAAGCCTTTCGTGGCCACATCCGGATATTCGCGCGAGCAAATGCCCGGCATCATGCAGACAGCGCCGCTGCTGGGAAAGCCGGTAAGTTCAGAAATGCTGATCGCTGAAGTTGAGCGCTGCCTAGGCAAGCTATAGTGAGGGAACACTTATTTTAGGTAAAGGTTTTAGGAGGTTCTGACCAAGATTTTGATCTGCGACGATTAAATGCGCTGGCGCGCGCAATTAAATGGCCATTCGCTGCGCTAAACACCACAAAAACTAAAGCGTAGGCCTGTATCCAGCCCTGCTGCGTAAGCACAAGTTGGCGCATGATAAGCACCGTCTGCTTGTCGATGAGGCTCAAATACTCATTTTTGGCGAGGTTCCGACAGATTTGCGCCTGGTTCCGGGCAACCGCCGCCACGTCTCTGCACAACGGCAGCGCCGATACTGCGGGCGGCGTTGCGAACTTCGTCCTGCATGGCCTGATCTTGATCGAGTGCCAGATGGTTGGTGGCGTAAGGTTCCCAATAGCCGATGTAACGGTCAACCTCAGAATTGCCGCCAGCCGGAACCAACTTCATGAATTTCAGCCAATCAGAAAGCGAGCGGCGGACATTTTCCACCCCTGCCACATCGCCGTGTACGATGACCGAAAACGCCCTGCCAGCCAGATGGCGGGGATAATCCCAACCGCCAAGTTCCAGTTTTTTAGCAAGGGCTGCATCCTTGCCGTCTGTCAGGGTCGGGTCCGGATTCCCGCCATCAGCGCAAACCAGCCTGTCCATCATCAACTTGACGGGCGACGAAACCTGATACCAGTTCACCGGGCTCACGATCATCACGCCATGCGCCGCGACCCAAAGCGGATAAATCTCGGCCATCCAGTCCTGCGCCTGGCCCATCGCGTGGTTGGGATAGCACGAACAGGGCCAATGGCAAAGCGGGGCCGCCGTGGAAAAGCAGGCCTTGCACGGATGGATTTGCCGCCCATATTCGGAACTGAGTTTTGACAGATCAAGCACGTCAACCGAGATCGAAAATTCTGTCTCAAGCACATCGCGGGCTATTTCCACCATGCGGAAGCTTTTGGACATTTCGCCGGGGCAACTGTGATCGCTGCGCGAAGATCCGTTCACAAGCAGAATGCGTGGTGGCAACGATCCGTCTTCATACTGTTTTTGTGCCTGAGCAATCGCGCCGCTCGTGGCGTGCCATTCAACTGAAAGATCATAGTCGGCGTTCGCAAACCCGATCCCTGCCTTTTCCGTAATCGGACTTTTCCGGGATTGATTGTAATTTTCCCAAGCCACGTTGCTTATCTTGTCGAGTTCTGATCGCAGGCTGTCAAATGCCGGATCGAAAAATTGCTCCATGTAGCGTTGGGTAAATTCTTCATTTGAAAGTTTGGTAGCCGGCATCCCCTTGCGAGGTTCTGGCGCACTGGGCACATTTGCGGCAATTTTCAAGGGTTTGTTCCAACTTTGCTGGCAAGGCGGAAAAGCTTTGTCGATATGAAACGATCCGTATCGCAGCTGGTTCCAAGCATTCGCGCATGTTTGCTTTCCTTCAGCGCTGCGCGTCGATGAGGACCTGCTGAGCGGATGCATTTCAGCCACCAAATGTGGCTTGGCAACTGCAAGGCATTTAGGAAGCCGGGGGATGTGCACAAGGAACCACAGGTCGCCCCGCACGTTCACAGGCTAACCTGCGCTTTGCAGCCAAAACGTAGAGGGCAGCCTGAACCATAGATTGCTGCACTTCAATTGAAACGGAGAAGCCATGCAATGCTGAATTTCATGCGACAAGGATCAGGCCCGCCACTTCTGCTTGTGCACGGTCTTGGCGGGACATGGCGATCCTGGATGACAATCCTGCCAGCACTTTCTGAGGCGCGGGAAGTCTTGGCCCTGGACCTGCCGGGGCATGGTGAAACAGCAGCGGTCGCCAGCAGCGGGACTTTCCGGGGGCTTGCCGACAGCGTCGAGGCCTTCATTGGCGACCAAGGCCTTGAAGGCATCGACATTGTAGGAAGTTCTCTCGGGGCTAGAATTGTGCTCGAACTGGCGCGCCGCGGGAAAGTGGGTGCGACAATCGCTCTTGATCCCGGCGGCTTCTGGCGAGGGTGGGAGAGAACATACTTCCGCACCACGCTTTCTGCATCAATCCAGCTTGTTCGCGGCCTGGCGCCTGCACTGCCTACCCTTTCCAAGTATGCCGTGACGCGCAGCATGCTCCTTGCACAGCTTTCCGCACGTCCATGGAAGCTTGACGGACAAATTGTGGCGACCGAGTTGGGCAGTTTTGCCACGACAAAGACCTTCGATGCACTTGTGCGCGACCTTGCCACTGCGCCAGAGCAGCAGGGACCCGCCGCAGAAACGTCCAAACCCGTCGTCATAGGATGGGGCCGCCAAGACCGGCTGTGTCTACCGCGCCAAGCCGCGCGGGCAATGGCGGCATTTCCGTCTGCCAGACTGCACTGGTTCGAAAAATGCGGCCATTTTCCAATGTGGGATCAGCCGGAAGAAACCGCTCAACTTATCCTCGACGCAACGGGCAAGATGCGTGATTAGGCTTCGTCGCTGTGGATCAGATACTTCACATGCGGTAAAATGAAATCGCCTTCGTGAGACGTTGTTAGACGCGACAACAGAGCGAAACGTGAGCCTAACCTTTCGCCCTCCAACGAGGGCACAACGCTACGCTTGCTCACAAACTCAGCGCTAGTTTTCCGGGTACAATTGCCCACTTTTCCATGCGTAACAGGCAGTCAAACCCCGTGCCATCATTTGTAAGAAGTAAATCGCCAATGCTCCTAAAACTATGTAAAACGGGCCGGGCTTACTCGCACGGTCGAGGCGTGAGGCTTCTAAAATTTGACGCCCGGCCCGTCATTTACTCAACAAACGCGCACTGAAACAGCGCCAGGATGCGCCAGACTCCGTCGTTTGTTAGTCGGTTTTCCCTTCTTCCTTTGAGACATGAAATCGAGATGATTACCGCCCGCGTTTGTCAGCAACGGACCAAATTATTGATCCGATGGTGAGAAGCGCCCCGATCAACGGTTCAATGTCGGATGCCTGGACGTAGCCTTTGGCAACCAGCGCGGTGCCCGCGATGGTCAGGATTTGGCGGATCAGCGCCAAGATTGCAGGTTTCAGCATGGTGTTCTCCTGATCAAATTTCATTTGTGGTGGTGAGGAATTCGCCCGACTTCATGGTCGGCAATCGCTGTAGGCGGGGCGGGTAGGTTGCGGGCCAGCGCGCGCCGAGCAGGCGAGATTTGGCGATGCCCGCGATGGTGACGGCGTCGGATTGGTTGCCACCCAACACCAAGAAATGCGTGTCGTCCTGGCCGATTGCAAAGCCGACATGGCCGCCAGAGCCGCGCTCAAAAATTAGGACCGCGCCAGTGACGGGTTTGGTGTCCAGCCCGAACAGCAGCCAGTTGCGTGCCCAGTAGGGATTGGTGCCCAGCGCGCCGAGCAGCGGTTCATCGGGCAGGGCTATCCGAATACAGGTTTCCACGAAATCGCCACACCACGGGTTCTTGGAGGGGTCGCCGAGACTGCGCCCGTCGCGTTTCAGCCAATCCATCAGCCAAGTCCGGTCGCGCGCTTCATTGCGGCCCAGCGCGGTTTTCGCCTCAGTGATCCACGGCAAGGGACCCTGCGGTGCAAGAGAGGCCGGGCGACCGGTGGCCGCGATCAGTTGGCGCAATGCACAGGCGGTTCGGACACCCCAGCGGCCGTCGATGGTGCCTGGGGAATGGCCAAGTTTGTCCAGCACGCTCTGGATCAGGCGGATGGCGTCATCGGAGTCAGCGTTCATGGGATTGCTCTTTCTGCCCGCCTGCGGGCAACAAAAAACCCGCCGTGCGGGCGGGTCGGGGTGGTTTGGGTGATGGTCGGAGGTGGCCAGTTCAAGGGCGCTGCGCCAGTTCCCGCAGCAAAGCGTTGGTTTCGCGGGCCTGTTGCTTCAGCTCGTTGATCGACAGAGACAGCGCATCAAAGCGCGTGTCCTGCCTTGTGGCGCTGTTTTCCAGTGCCCGGACGCGGGCCTCAAGCTGCGCGGAATTCGCCCGCTCGGCCACGATCATTTCGCGGGTTTCGGTCAGGGCGGAGGTGAGGCGGTCGGCAGCTCCTTGCAGCGAGGCCAAAGTCCCGCCGCCCCACCAGATCAGACCGGCGACCGAGACCAGCATGGTCCAGGCCAGCGCCTTGTTGATGGTAATGCCGCGTTCGTTTTGTTCGATCATGGTTCCTGCCACTTCTGTTAATACTGCCGTGATTTTCGCGCTCAAACCGTCACGCCGCGCGCAGCCAGATGGCGCTGCCCGGGCCAACGTTGGTCTCAGACGATAGATATCCCCAGGTCCCGGGTGCGGCGGTGGCGTAAGCCAATGTCCGACGCAGCACCTTGCGGGCCGTGGTGACCGGCGCGCCGCCGTTGAGATCAGGCGTGGCGGTCGAGGCCCATGCCGACAAGATCGCCGTGGATGAATGCCGGATGCCAATCCAATAGGTGATCCCGCAGCGCAGGGTCTGGGCGACCGTGGCCTCCTTCAGGCCCACCGTCGAGAAGTCGAGATCACCCGTTTCCAACATGAGGGATGCCGGGCGCCCAGTTGCGTCGGAGGTGTAGAGGACAATCTTGCCCAGCGCGGCCGCGATCAAAGTGGTGACGTTCACCGACAGCCGGTCGACGGTGATGTCGTCGCGCGGGATGAAGGGGAAAAGATCGATCCGACCTGCTGCCCCGGCCAGAACTCCGGTTGCGGCACCACCTGCGCCGCTGGTGGTCAGGGCATAATCGCCTGCCGTAGGAACAATCCAGGGCACGTCCTGATCGGCCAGAATGCGGGTGACACCCCCAAGCCGCGCGCGCAGCTGTCCGGTGGTGGAATTGTGCCAGAGCCAGCCATCGGCAGGGGAGCCCGGGTCGGCGGCGAGACCGGTCAGCGCCACCCCGACCGGAAACCGCACCCGTCCGGTGTTGCGATCCGCGACCAGTGCATCGAAAAAGCTGCTGCCATTCGGGCTGACCTTCAGGGTGAAATCATCGCTGGCAAGGGTGCCAAACAGTGCCCGCACCGAGAAACCGGTCTTGAAGCTGAAGGAGGCATCGTTGGCGGCGGTGTTCTTGTTCAGCCTGGCATTGGCAATCTCGGCTTCCTTGGACATTCGGCCAAAGCCCTTGACCCCGGCGTCACCGACACCTTCCAGCTCGGCACGCACCTGTTTGCCGCCGACCGCCGCGAGGCGGACGGAAACGCGCTTTTCAGCCATCAGTCTCTCCGATCTTCTCATTAATGCGGCGGACCATGACCGCCTCCAGTTCCGGAAGCAGTTCTGCCACCACCATGGGATTCAGGCCCAGCGCATGTGCGAGAGCAAAAGCCGACCCCATGTCCCAGCCGAGCACCGCTTTACCCGCCACCCGCATCTGAGCGCCAAGACGGCCGACCAAATCCCAGACCTGCCAGCCGTCGAGGGTGAGCGGTTTATTCAAGTGCGCGGGGCAGTCCGGGCACGCGCCTTCGCAGGCCTCACAGTAGCTGTCGCCCCCGCTGAAGTGCCAGTCAGCGAGGGCGCAGAGCCGTTTTTTTCCGCGTCCAGCAGCACGCCGCGGCTGACGTAGAGAAGATTGAAAGCCTCGAAGATCGGCCAGAGCGACAGAAGGGCGTCGATGCCTTCAGGGGTCACAGCCAGCAAGTTGCCGTCCGCATCACCCACGTCAACCCAATTGACGATTGCACGCCGGGCAAGGGCTGCGGCAAACACTGCCGCCCGAGTGTCGTTGCTGGCATCGGCGGCCAGATCCTGCACGGCGTTGTCGGACCGGGTAGCCACCATCAGCGCAGTGGTCAGTGGCAGAAGATGCAGCCGCACGCCGTGGCCGAGATCGAGCCATTGCGGCTCGGGCGAAAGATTGATCCGGATCATGGGTACCCTGCCATCGTGTTGACCAGCACCACGGTGCACATCCGCGCTGGGCTGGTGGCCAGTGCGGCTTGCCAATCAAACGACGCCTGGACGCCTTTCGGGCCTTTGATCTCGATGCGCGGGCGCGGCAGATAGACCGCATGGGCGGTGAGAGTCAGGCTCTCGCCGCTGCCCAGCGCATAGCTGAACTCCAACGCCGCCGCCGTGCCGTTGATGGCTTGGGTCAATAGCGTCGTGTCGGCAAAGCGCACATCGATCTTGCCCGTCAAGGCCGCGATGGTCGGGTCCGCACCGTCGATCTTGGCATCTGAGCGGATGGTCTCGATCCGGTCGAGATTGTTGGCATAGGTGAGATCGGCTGAGACGATATTGCCCAGCGCCACCCCATCGCGCTTGATCGCCCCGTTGAAATGGCCGAACCGCTTCAGGGCAATCGCGGCGGGTGTGCCTGCAACTGTGGCCGCCGCGATGGTCTCGCCTTGCGCCACCAGCATGGCTTTAGCACCGAGAAGGCCAGACCGCTCCATTTGCCACGACAGGGAATCCAGCACGCAGCCGGAATACATCGCAAAGCGCGGCACTTCGGGCATGCCCACCTCGATGGACATGCTGGGCAGGGTCCAACTGCCCGACAGGAACGTGTGCGAATTCAAGCCGCCAGTGAGGGTTGCCGCTGACACCGTGCCGTTGGTGGCGGGCGCAATCGACGCCGCCAGCGTGAAGGTGTTCCCGGTGCTGCCGAGGACATCGAACGCGATGTTCAGTGCGGTCGCCGTGCCGATATAGGTCGCAAGTGCCACCCCGGAGACGACGCTGGCGTTCAGCACCACGGCCAGTGCGGTCAAGGTCGCCGCCAGGTTGGCGCCGATATTGACCTGGTTGCCGACAGCGCCAGAGGCCACGAAGGAAAACACCGTGCCGTTGATCGTCAGCGTGCTGTTGACGGTGGGTTGGACCGAGAAGGTGATCGAACCAGTTGCGGCCACCGTGCCTGCCGTGGTGGGTGCGCCAAATGCTGCCTTCAGCCAGAAGCCGAACCCGACTGCATCAATCGGCACCTCTACGTCGCCGTCGGTGGTGATCGCATCCAGCAAGGGCGCGCGGGGATCGCGGCCATAGCCCAGCAGTTCCGACGGCAGCAGTGGCTGCTCGGCCGCCAATGAGCTGGTGATGAAGGGCATCTGGGTAAAACCGGACCCCGGCGGGGTGCCGTAGACCGTCTCGAACGCAAGCGCCATCTGCGCCCGCGCTCCTTGTGCGCGTGCCATGTCAGTGTCCTTTTATGAGGGAAATCAGATCAGTGGGTCGGTGGTGGCGTAACACAGCACGACGGTGATCGCGGCAGCTTTCAGCGCAGCAGCCCCTTCAATGGGCAGATCGACCGGCTCAGGCGCTTCCGCCTCGACCCAATCGCATAGCCCGCCCAGCGTCCGATCAGTCGCGAGTGCCGCGCCAATATCCGATGTCAGCGCATCAAACAGGGCATCGCGCTCGACGCCCGCTTGGATCACCACTTCCAGCTCGGCCCGGTGCTCGTAGAAGTATGTCAGTGGCGAAAGTGTCACCTCCGGCTCGCCCGGCTTGCCGTCGCGCAGGATGATCAGGCCAGTTGATGGAATGCGCTCGGGCAGCACATCACCGCGCAGCACTGGGGCGGCAAGGGACTGCAACCGCGCATGCAGGGCGGCAACGACTAGTTCGCGTTTGCTAGGCATGATTGGCTGGACCTTTTGGGGGGCGTCAAAAACGCGTTCTGGCTGGCATTTGCGAAGTGTTCAGTCGTACATATCTGCGATGACCAAGATCGACCCCGCCCCGATTCAACGAAGCCTTCCAGCCGCCTTTGGCGGTGGAGCAATCATTGGCTGCCTTGGGGGCATGATCGGTCTTGGTGGCGCGGAGTTCAGACTGCCGCTCCTGATCGGCATGTTCAGGTTCGCGGCCCTTGAAGCAGTGATCCTGAACAAGGCAATGAGCCTTGTCGTGGTGGCCACCGCGTTGCCATTCCGAGCCGGGACCGTCCCTTTCAGTGAAGTCGCTGCCCATTGGCCCATCATCTTGAACCTTTTAGCAGGAAGTTTGGTTGGTGCCTGGTTTGGTGCCGGGTGGGCCACTCGGCTGAAATCTGAAACACTTTACAAGGTGCTCTCCGTCTTGTTGGTCATGATCGCTTTCGTCTTGTTGTTCGGCCACGACGCGACCTCGACGGGCAGTCTGCTTTCGGGAACGTCGCAGATGATCGCCGGGGTTTTTGCGGGCTTCGGGATTGGAGTTGTTGCGTCGCTAACGGGCGTCGCCGGAGGCGAGTTGCTGATCCCGACGCTGGTCCTGTTGTTCGGTGCCGATATCAAGTTGGCCGGGTCGCTCTCGCTGGCGGTCAGCCTTCCAACAATGCTGGTTGCCTTTGCGCGCTACAGCCGGGACCAGAGCTTCGCCGTGTTGGGCAAAAATCGGACCTTTCTGTTTACGATGGCGGCTGGGTCCGTTCTCGGTACCTTTATCGGGGGAAGACTGCTTGGAATTGTCCCCAGCACGATTTTGTTGCCTGCGCTGGCCGCAATACTGCTGATTTCCTCCGTGAAGGTCTGGCGACACAAATAGGCCAAAGTTATCGCAGTTTGTCGTCGACCCAATTGCGCACGATGCTGCCCGGAATCGCGGCCAGTGCCCGTTCGGCATCCCTTGCCAGCTCCAGCCGTTTCGGCAGTTTGACCTGCCGCACCAGCAGGAAGATCGGTGCTGTCACCTGACCGCGTCCGGTTTTCGACTTGGAGACTGCCGCCTGACCGCGCGTGTTCAGCCGCACTGCATCGGCAACCAGCAGGCTCGGACCCCGGCTGCGGTAGACAAAGCGTAGGCGCAGGCCGGTCTTTTGCTCCCACATGCCCGGAGTGATGCGTTTGCCACCCATCGCCTTGCCAGCGGCGGGCAGCGGGATTGCCAGCCAGAAGCCGTTGCCCGAGCGGATCAGCGGCCCAGTGTCATGTGCCCCGATGATCACCGGTGCGTTTGACCAGACGAGGGCTGCAGCGTCGAGGCTGTTGCGGCCCTTGGGATAGGTTTGCGACCGGATCGTGTTGGCCAGCCGCTGGCCGAGGCCCGCGCCTGTGATCTGCGCCCGCCAGGCCGATTTGAGGCTGGCGCCCGCTTGGGTCATGGTGGTTGAGACCGCCTTTTGCCCCGCCGCCACCTCGGCCCGCATCAGGACCACGAGGTCGGGGCTGAAGCTGATGTTCAGTTTCATGGCTTCCTCGTGTTCAGCGTCCAGATCAGGCGTTCGCGATCGGCTTTGGGTTCGCCCTGAACCAGAAAATCCTCTGCGCCGATCCGGATCAGATCACCCGGCGCTGGGGTGGGCATGTCGGCGACGCGCACATCCAACTGCGTGGTTTCCGACAATATCCGCCCAGCGCTGAAGGGCGTAATCTCGTCGGGCGATTTCCGGATGACCCGGACGGCAACCCCCGGGCCTGTCGCGCCCACAAACCAAAGGGCGTCCACCGCCATGTTGGCATCGGCGAAGATCACATTCATGGCGGTGGCGAAGGCGTTCATGTCACTGCCCCGATCAGTTGGAACTGAAGAGGCGGATCGCGGTGCGCGGCCGCTTGTTGACCGGCAGGATCGAGGCTTCGGTCAGAATGTTAATCCATCGATCCTTGTCGTCCATCAGCTGTCGGGCATAAAGCGGAAGGCCGATGGTGTTGGCCAGGCTGATCTGGTTGGCCGGGCCGCCGTAGGTGGTGAAGGTGTCGATGGTGCCAATCGGGAACGCGATGCCCTCGCCTGCCGGGATCAGCCGTTCTGCCACGCCGGTCGAGAGGGTGACTGTCCCACGATATTCTTCGAACAGGATCCCCGCGAAGGGGAAAGACCGCCGAACGTCCTGGCGCAAGGGCTGCGCGCCCGTGGCGGAGTAGAACTTGTAGGCCTCCTGCGTCAGCGAATGGTCGATCAGCTTGTCGAAAAACTCTGGGCTTACCAGCGCGTAGACACTGATCATCGACTCGCCCAAGAGGTTGTCTTCCACCGCCCGGATCGCATCGCGGACCTTGGCCTGCACGATGGTGGTGGCGGTGCCGAGCAGGAAATCGACTGAGATTTGCGCGAGGCCAAATTCGGTGAAGTAGTTGTAAAGCGTGGTCCCTGCGCCGTCTTTCACGATACCGCGCAACGCGTTCATCTCCATATATTCGCGGGTCTGCGCATGTTTCCTCCGCATCAGGGTCAGCTTGCGCATCATCACCGTGGCCAGCTGCTCATTCTCGCTGCCACCAAAGGCGGGCACGCCTTGGATATCTGAGGCGAGGATCACATCGTCATGCGGGATCCACGGCAGACCAAATGACCGCATCGAGCGACCTTGCCGCGTGGCGACAGTGGCCGGTGCGCCCAAGGGGACCGATGGCAGGACGTTCAGGGCCCCATCGAACTGCTCGATGATCACCGACCGCTGGGTGATGCCTTCGAAGCTGAAGAGGCCGATCTCGCCCAGACGGGTGTAAAGGTTGGGCAGGATATTGATGGCTTGGGTCATTTCGGCAAGCGAATAGCCGCCCGCATCGAACGGGTTGCGAATGATGGCGTTCATGGTTTTCTCCGGGGGTTTTGGGGTGAGATCGGGCGCTGCGACGGGCAAGTCCGGCGTCGACGTTGGACAGGCTTTGCTGATCAGGCGCTGGTGCGCGGCACGATGCCGACGGTGGTCAGCTCGGCATATTTGGTGGCGGTCAGCGGGACGGTGTTGACCGAGACGTCAAACACCAGCGCGGCTTTGGACACGATGGCCGGGCCCCGCGCCAGAATGAGGCCGGTGGCATCGGCGAGGGTTGCATCGACCGGGTTCAACAGAACGGCGGCGGCGATTTGCGCGCCATCGGCCCCGGCAGCGGTCGCCAGCTTGTATTTGCCGCTGGCAGTGATCTTTCCGAGCACGGACCCGGATTTGTAGTTCGTGCCGAGGAGCAGAGTGATCGCCTCGTTGGTGTAGTTCGGGTCGATCTGGAATTTGACGACATCGCCTTGCGATGGTGCCTGTGTGAGGGTGGGCATGGTTCAGATCCTTTCGGGTTGGAGGGGCGTCAGGCGGATTTTCCAGAGCTGGCGGCACGTTTGACGGCGGCCAAGAGCGGGCTTTCTGGCGCGGCGGATTTGGGCGGCGGCACCACGGCAATGGCGGCCGCATCGCTGCGCGCGGCCAGCTGGTTCAGGACGGAGGCACGCAGGGCGTCGGGCCTGATGCCCTTTTGCACCGCCTCTGCCACATCGATGTCGACGCCCAACCGCGCCGCCTGCGCGCCAACGGTGGCCAGTTCGGCTGCCTCGGCGCGCACAAGGGCTACGGCAGTCGCGGCCTCGGTCGGAACAGGTGTGGGCGGAGCTGCTGTGGCTGGCGACGGCTCGACGGGTGCGGGTTCTGCTTGGTCTTCGGTTTGATCTGCGGCGGGGACTTCGGTCGTGGTGGTTGCGTTGGGATTCATGGTCAACTCCTTGGAAAGTTGGGTTTGTGAGGGGCGGGCAGGATTAGCGTTTCGGATGGTGCCGCGCCCATTCACGGCAGCGGCGAAGGCGGCAAAGGCAGATGCCGGGTCGGAAACTTCGTCGGCCAGCCCGGCCGCCACGGCACCCGCGCCGCGATAGCATTCCGCTTCGGTGGCCAGCGCGGCTTCAGCGGTCAAACTGCGGCCGCGCCCGGCTGCGACGGTCTGGGCGAAGAGCGACCGGATGCCGTCGATTTCGCTTTGGATGCGGGCACGCACCGGGTCCGGCAGCGGCGCATAGGGATTGCCGTCGACCTTGTGTGCGCCAGAATGGATCAACGTGACAGTGACGCCCGCATCCGACAGTCGGCCACTCAGATCGGCGTGCATCACCACCACGCCGATGCTGCCGACAGCACCGGTGCGCGGCAGGATGATCCGGTCGGCCTGCGATGCCAGCGCATAGCCCGCAGAGAAGGCATGTTCGGCGACAAAGGCCCAGATGGGCTTTGTAGACCGTGCCGCCCGAATGGCGTCCGCCAGATCGAACACGCCCGCGACTTCGCCGCCGAAGCTGTCGATCTCCAGGGCGACACCGCGCACCGCAGGGTCCGAGGCCGCAACGCCGAGTTGCGCGGCGATGCCCTCATAGGAGGTCTGCCCGGAGGATTGCCCGATCCACGCCCCGCGATGCACCAGCACACCGGACACTTCGATCACCGCAATGCCATCGACGATTGCGAACGGCGGCTGGCCCTCGCGTCGGTAATCTTCCGCCACACCGTTGGTCAGGATCCCGGCGCGGGCGTGCGCGGTGGCAAGCACCACGTCCTCGGGCGCGACCTCCAGCCCAGCCAGCCGCAATTGCCGCCCGGTGATGCGTGGTCCAAGACCGGACAGAAACGCCATGGCCTTGGACGGTTCGACCAGCAGCGGAGTGTTGAACGCCCGCTGGGCAATCTGCGCGTGAAACATCCGGATCACTCCTGCGGGGCGACATCTTGGTTCTGGTCGGGATCCGACGCATCCTGTTTGGTCACGTTCTCGTCGTCAGCATTTTGATCACCCCCGCCCGGTGCCTGCGCCGGGGATCCCGGACGGCGGAAGTCGAGGCCCAGCCTGCGCTCCCGATCGCGTTCGCGGGCGATTTCCGCGTCGACCTGCTCGGCGTCATAGCCGCGCTCGGCGATGGCTTGAGTGCGGGATTTCAGCCCGGCTTCGATCTGGGCAATCTCGGCATTCGCGTCCTTCAGTGGGTCGACCCAATCCCACTTGGTCGGCAGCCAGTTGCAGGCGAGATATTCGGCGCGGCGGCGGTCATAACCGGGCAGGCGCAGCGCACCGGCTAAAACAGCAGTGTCCATGAACCTTGCCCAGACCGGGCGGCACATCTGGAACACCATCACCGAATGCTGCCAGGCCGAAACCCTGCGGCGGAACTCGATCAGCGACAGCCGCGAGTTGGAGAAGTTGCCCTTGGCACCGTCGTTGCTGAGGTACCCGTAAGGAATGCCCAGCGCGGCTGAGATTTGCAGCAGGGTGCGGTATTGGAATGGCTCATAGGTCGCGCCGGAATCGGCGGGGGCGCTCACGGTCACATCCTCACCCGGGTCTAGACGGACCACTTGGCCGGGCGCCACCTCATATTCCTCGTCGGGCGGGGCCAGCGGGTTATCCGGGGCAGGCGAGGTCACGAACATCGCATACATCGCCGCGACCTTCTTACGGTCGAGTTCGGCGTCGTCGTACTGATCGAGCAGAAACAGCTTCACGATGGCGGGCGCGAAACGCGACACACCGCGCAACTGCCCGGCCTCCACCGGGTCGATCATATGCAGCACTTCGGAAGCCGGAACGCGGACCGTCTCGCCGGATAGGCCGGGATCGGTGCTGTCTCCGGGATGGCGGCGCAGGAAGTGAAACGCCACCCGCCGTCCAACCCGGTCAAACTCGATGCCCTGGCGGATGACATTGCCGTTGCCGTCGATGGAATTGTGCGCCAGCGGCAACATCTCGGACGGCAGCATTTGCACCTGGAGCGGCACCACCAATCCATCCTCAGGGCGGCGCGGCCTGAAGCGCAGGAACACCTCACCCGTCATGAACACCTCGCGGGCTGCGCGGCGCTGTAACCCATAGAAATCCGTCAGCCCCTCGGCATCGGCATCGTCGGTCCAGGCCAGCCACAACCGTTGCACCGCGTCTTTTCGCGAGGCTTGGGAAATGCTGGAATTCGGGCTGATCCCATCGCCAACCGTATTCGCCGCCCACGACTCAATCGCGTTGGCGGCATAGCCATTGTTCCGGACCAGCCAGCGCGCCCGGGCATTCATCTCTGGCCCGGAAGCAGCGATCAGCGCGTTCACATGGGCACGCGACGTGACAAAGCCCTTCAACCTGCGCTGCCCCGAGGTGGCGTCAAACCCGCCCGGCACCCCGAAGCCGCCGACCCAAGCGCCGAGGCGGTTTCGCCAGTTCGCTTGCGCCATGATCACAGATCCTTCGAAGCGAAGGGCCGCGACACCCGCGAGCGTGTGACGGTGGTGTCGGCGGCCGCGATGCGCCGTTCCAGGTCGAAGATCGCGGTCGCAAGTTCGGCGTCCGAGCCGTAGCTGATCTGCCGCCCATCATAGGTGATCGACCGCACGCCCCCAAAGCGCATGCCAAGGAGGGCGCTGAGCAGCGCCTGCATTTCTGCCAGAGTCATTGTCGCTACCTCATGTATTTCGGGGTCACCGCGCCCGAGCGGCGGCGGCGCGGTGTCAGCACGGTTCCGGCGGTGGGCGCAGTTGGTTCCACCACCACGGCGACAACCTGTTCTTTGGTTTCCACGCCAGCTTGGCCTTCCAGCGACCGCCAAGTGGCCTCGTCCCAGCGGTCGGCGCCGAGGATCCAAGCTGCCGCCCTTGCATAGACCCGGCAGTCCAAGGCCTCGTTCCGTTCCCGCATTTTCTGCCATTCCTGATGGCCAAAGCCGCGCTTGTTGCGCACCGTGACCATTTGCTCGGCAACCAGCTGCTTCAGCCATTCGGTATCGGCCCAGTTGGGCAGGTGCATCGTGCCAGCCGGATCGCAAACGCCCAGCGCCCTATCTTCATCACTTGAGCGTTCAAGGCGCAGGAAGCGGTAGGTTTCTGCCTTGAAAGTCGAAACCGCGATGGTCCAGAGCCGCGCGCCCCGGCGCAACCGCTTGCCGCCGATGGTGGCGTCGACAAAGGTCGGCCCCGACACCGGCGTCGAGCGGTTGAAGCTCTCCACGCCCTTGATCGGCGTGACCTGTGCGTAACCGGCAGCGCGCGACCAGGCGTAAACTGCCGGGGCCTCGTAACCGGTGTCGATGGCAAGTTTGGACAGTTGCATCACCGCGCCGCTTTCATGCGCCCATGTCCGCCCCAGCAAAGCCGTCAACTTGTCCCATGCTGCGGGATCCTCCGGTCCGCCCGGAATGACGATGTGCTCGACAAGCCAACTTTCCAGACCGCGCCCCCAGGCCCAGACGTCAACTTCGATGCGATCCTTCTGCACGTCCGCCCCGGCGGTCAGAAACAAGCCGAGATGCGGCACGGTCGCGGCAAAGACCTCGCGGCGATCCGCCAGTCGTTGCCATTCCGGCGCATCGCCAGATTCGACCCATGTCTCGCCGAGCAGGGTATTGCGTGCGGCGCGCAGCATCTCGTCGGAGCCTTGGGCGGCCAGCCAGTCCCGTGCGATCTGCGCCCAGCTCTTCCAGCCCATTGGCGAATAGAGCGCTGAAATGTGAAAGCCGATGGAATGCGGATCGACGGAAACTGCCGTCGGTCGCCATTCGCCCTGCCCGAGCATCGCTGTCTTGTGATGCTCGGCGATGGGTTTCTCGCAGCTTTCGCAAGCGTAAGCTGCCGTTTCCGGTTGGCCCTTCGCCCAGCGCAGGCGCTCAAACTGCAGCCACTGCATCGCTCCGCAATGCGGGCAGGGCACAAAATACCGCCGCTGGTCACTGGCCTCGAATTCCCGCTCGATCCGGCTCAGGCCCCGGATTGTGGGGGTTGAGACCATGAACACTTTGCGACGGTGCGAGAAGGTCGTCGTTCGTGCTTCGGCCAATGTGACCGGGTCGCCTTCCTCGTCGGCGGAAGCCGGATAGGCGTCAACCTCGTCCAGAAAGATGTAGCGCGCGGGCATCGAGCGCAGGCCGGTGGCAGAATTCGCCCCGGTCAGCACCAGGATGCCGCCCGGGAATTCCTTCGATAGCATCGAGTTGCCAGCATCCCGCGAGCGGGCCGGATTGACCCGTTCGCGCAGCGCTGGGCTGTCTGCAATCAGCGGATCAAGCCGCCCGCGCGAGGTGCGCTTGGCCATCTCCACCGTTGGCAGGACGGCAAGCATCGGCCCCGGCGCATGGTGGATGACAAAACCGATCCAGTTGTTGCCCGCCTCGGTTGCCCCAACCTGCGCAGCTTTCATGAACGAGATGCGCTGGGCCGGATGGCGCGGCGACAGCGCATCCATGATCTCGCGTAGATAGGGCGTCCGGGCTGTGCGGTAGCGTCCGGGCTCCGCGCTGGCACAGGACGACAGCCAGCGGTGCTGGTCCGCCCATTCGGACACCGTCAGGTCCGGGTCGGGCCGCATGCCCCGGCGCCAGGTGCGCAGGATGTCTTCCCCGCCGTCAAAGCCAAGGTCGAGGTCGGCAGTCAGATCATCGTCATCACCCCAAGAAGACTCGGAGGTCGGCGAGGGCTGCGAGCTGTTCTCTGACATGGGTTTCCAGCACCCTCTGCAGGATCGCGGCCTCGATCATCACCGGTCGCTCCGGTCGTACCGGTTTGTCGGTTTGTTTTTCCACCTCCGCTGCCACTTCGGCCGCCATCAGCGCCGCCACCCGGGCGGGCCATGTCACCCAGACGTCCCGTTCCTGCCGCGCCAGGCGGAATACCAGCGCCTCGGCCCGTGCCCGGTCGACCAGCGTGCCCTTCTTCTTCTGGATCGCCAACTGGCGTTCCTGCGCTTGGTAAACGGTCAGGGCGGTCCGAGCCTTGAGGTACGAAGAACTGTCGGCGGGTCCGGAAAAGCCGCTGTCGCCGCCGGTGCTGCGGCGCTGTTGATCGGGATCGGTCATCTCTGATCGCCGCGCATCTGACGCGGCCGCATTGATCGACCCATCGCCGTAAACCACCAGCCGCCCGGCCTTGCGGGCCTTCTGTATCGCCCCACGCGAGAGGCCGGAATGGCCGGAATATTCTCGCTCGCTCATCCCGTTCATTCGGTCCGAAATCCCACCTAAAGCAATGTTATTCCTTGTTATTCAGTTGATTACACTCCGGACAAGAGCGATTCTGGTTGCAGGAAAGCGATGCAACTCACCCCCGGAGACCACGCCATGACTGCCAAGACTGCCGCCACCGCCAAAGCCCCCAGCGAAGCCCTGTTGCTGGAGATTGCCGCCAAACATTTCCGCCTGGAGACTCTGGAAACCCGCAACAGCGACGGCCTCGACTTTCGCGATGTCGCGGTCTGGTCGATCCGCGCCGCACTGGAAGCGGCCTTCGCCGCTGGCCAAGCCGCAACCCGCTGAACAGGAGCGCCGCCATGAACACCCGCCGCACCACCGATAATTCCAAAGCCCTGAACGCTTTCCTCGCCGCGAAGATCGAGATCGACGCGATGCTGGAGCGGCTGAAGGCCCTCAGTGACGACCACTTCGACACCCAGCCCGACGACATCAACTGGGGCGATGTCGGCACCCTGAACCACTATTCCAGCCTGCTGCGCCAGATCACCGACAGCGCCTTCAGCGAGGGCGAACATGCCGCTTGATCCCGCCCAGCGCTACCAGATGGAACAGGATGCCCTCACCGCCGCATGGGAGGCCGAGCGCCTCGCCGCCTGCGATGACGCCATCGCCCTGCTGCGCGAGATCGCCGATCTGGAACGCGACGACGATGGCGACGTGATCATCGGCACGGATGCCGACGGCCACAACGACCTGATGTCGCGCATCACCGCCTTCTTTGCCACGCACGACCAGTAAGTGGAACCGACCATGACGAAACTAACCGAAACCCAGACCATCGTCCTCAGCGCCGGAGCCCAGCGCCCCGACAACATCGCCTTGCCGCTGCCCAAGGGGCTGGCCGGGGCGGCGGCGAAGATGGCCGTCACTAAGATGATCGAACACGGCTGGCTGCAGGAAGTCGATGCCAACTTGCGGCGCGGCGAACCGCTCTGGCGCGAGACCGGCGATGGCCACGGCACGACGCTGGTGGTGACTGACGCGGGCTTGCTTGTCATTGGGATCGAACCGGTGGCGGCGCAGACGACGGCCGCCATCTGCCAAAATGCGGCAGAAACAGCGGAAGCAAAGCCTCCGACCCAGCGCAAGGGCACGAAGCAGGCGACGCTCGTCGCCATGCTGCAGGCCCCCGAAGGTGCCACCATCGAAGAGATCGCCAGTGCGACCGGCTGGTTGGCCCACACGGTGCGAGGGTCAATGTCCGGGGCGCTGAAGAAGAAGCTCGGCTTGATCATCACCTCGAAAAAGGTGGGGGATCGCGGTCGCGTCTACCATCTGGTCGGATGAGGGGGACGACATGACTTCTGAACGATTCCAGCGTCCGACGAAACTCCCCATCCAGATCATTGGCCCTACCACGCTCAGAAAAGCGCGCGATGCTTACAAAGCACAATGGCATCGTGCATGGCCCGAAAGCGACAGCTACTTGGCGATGCTGATCATTGAGGCCAAGGAACACGAGGGCGTTGCCCCAAGCTCGAAAGCCAAACCCGAAAAGGTTCGCGCGACCACGCTCGAACTGATGCGCGCCGATCATCAATTCTAACAGCGATGGTTTCAGTCGGGCCCACGGCCAAAGTTCAATCCGGCCCGGCAGGATCGGCGCGTTTATGCCGCGAGTCTCTTTGCCTTCAGGTCAGCAAATGTCTCGCCGGTGTCGGCCAGCACGGCATTTGCGCCGCTGAACTGCTGCCAGCGCTCGATGGCAACGTCGACATAGGCCGGGTTCAACTCGATCCCAAAGCACACCCGCCCGGTCGTTTCCGCTGCGATCAGCGTGGTGCCCGATCCCATGAAGGGTTCATACACCGCCTGACCCGCGCTGGAATTGTTGAGCATCGGACGGCGCATGCACTCGACTGGCTTTTGAGTGCCGTGGACCGTGGCGGCGTCCTGATCTTTTCCGGAGATATGCCAAAGTGTGGTCTGCTTGCGGTCGCCCGCCCAATGGCCCTTGCCGGTCTTCTTGACGGCGTACCAGCAGGGCTCATGCTGCCAATGGTAGTCGCCGCGGCTAAGAACCAGCCGGTCCTTGGCCCAGATGATCTGCGACCGGACGGCGAAACCTGCCGTCAACAGGCTCTCGGCCACGGTCGTGGCATGCAGCGCGCCATGCCAGACATAGGCCGCGTCGCCGGGGAACAACGCCCACGCTTCCCGCCAATCCGCCCGGTCGTCGTTCAGCACCTTGCCGGTGCGTTTGGTCTTGGCCGCACCTGCTTGGTTGCGCCAAGAGGGATCGTATTGCACACCATAGGGCGGATCGGTGACCATCAAGAGCGGTTTCACATCGCCCAACAGCCGCCCGACCACATCGGCGGAAGTGCTGTCGCCGCAGATCAGCCGGTGCGACCCGAGTTGCCAGAGGTCGCCCGCAATGGACACCGGCGTGACCGGCGGTTCGAAAATGTCATCCTCACCCTCGACGGCACCGCCTTCGCCCTGATCCGGGTCGCGCAGCAGGGCATCCAGATCCTCGTCGGTGATCCCCAGCAGCGATAGGTCGAAATCCTCGGCCAGCAGCCCCGCGATCTCGTCGCGCAGCATCGCTTCGTCCCACTCGCCCAGTTCGGTTAGCTTGTTGTCGGCGATCCGGTAAGCTCTGCGCTCGGCTTCGTCGAGGTGGCTGAGCCGGATCACCGGTACGTCCTTCAGCCCCAGCATGGCAGCGGCCAACACCCGGCCATGCCCGGCAATCAACTCGCCATCGTCGGCCACCATGCAGGGCACGGTCCAGCCGAACTTCGCCATGCTGGCGGCGATCTTGGCGACCTGGTCCGTGCCGTGGATCTTGGCATTGCGCGCATACGGGCGCAGCCTGTCGATCGGCCAGGTTTCAATCTGGCTCGGCGCAAAGACCAGGTCCATCGGCGATTCTCATTTAGGGCAGGCGGACATGCCGATGCGCGCTGGGCAATGCCAACGACAGAAACGGGATCCGCGATGTGAGGAAAACGAAAGCGCCCGAGAGGGTTATCCTCCGGGCGCAATTCTTCGATGTTCAAGGGGTAGGTCAAGAGGGGCAGCTTTGTCAAACGTAAAATGCACGCGGATTCAATGGCTTCCCGGCAGGTGGCTTCCGGCGAGGTGGCTTCCGCAAACTGGATTCCTTGGATTCCGCAAAAGAATCCAGCACGCCAAGGTCGTGATTCTGCAAGCCTTTGATAATGAGTCGCTTTTTCCAACATCACCCGGCAAGTGGCTTCCGCCTGGATTCCCCGGTGAAAAAGCCAGTCGCTAGCGAAATGCCGCGTTGCGCCCCCCCGCATACAAACCGGGCGGGGAGGAACCATGCCAAGGGGGATGGGCAAATACGAAAGCGCCCAGAGGGGTTTACTCCGGGCGCAAATTTTTGATGGTCAAGACATGAGTCCTAATGGGCGTCGGCTTTCCCGCATGATTCGGGGCCCGCATGGCCAAACGCTGTCCACAACGACCTACGCCGCCATCGCGTCGGTCCAGTTGATAGCTCTGTTCGTGTTGTGGACTCCCTCAGGCAATATCTGGTGGCAGGGGTAGGGCGTTGTTTTCGTGATGATCTGTATGGCCTGTGCTGCCGCTTGCCTTTTGTTGCTGAAAGCCATCATTGACGCCGGAATGGAGCTGCAGACCGGGGCCTTGGGCTGAATGTCGTTTTTACAAAACATCCCAGTGCGGTTTCCCGACATGCTACAGGATGGCTTGTTCCGAACTATCCGCCAACCGATTTATATGGCTTTTGCTTTTACGCTGTGGACTGTTCCAGTTTGGACACCTGATGAACTGATACTGGCCGTCACTTTTACAGTCTATTGTCTGTTTGCGCCGCGCCGAAAAGAGGCGCGGTTTGTAGCAATCCGCGGTGACCGGTTTCGCGCCTATAAGTCGCGGGTGCCGTACATGATCCCCCTTGCAGGTGGAAATAATGACCAGACACCGAAATAATCAGACAATCTACAACACCGCAGCGAAGCGTTGGTGGACCGACGATTTGCGTTGGGTCCGAACCTTGAAAACATGGTGCCAGCGAGGCTCCGCTACTTCGATCAGTTCACTACTTGGCAAGGTGCAAAAGTTGTGGACCTTGGCTGCGCCGGTGGGTTCATGGCCGAAGCTATGGCCCGCCGCGGTGCAAGCGTCACCGGATTGACCCTGCCTCCCCAGCGATTTTGGCAGCTATACACAGGTCACCGTCCATGTTGGTAGTGACGCCGAGCCAGTCCTTGCTCCGGCTCGGCAATTTGATGTGCTTTGTCGGACTGTGCCGGGCTACATCGTCGACTTCATAACATCGGTGACCATCATGTCGTCTTTGCCTTTGCAGGCGGTTTCCATTTTGGTCATCATGTCGGTGTCCATCTTCATCTGAGCCGCCTTCTCGTCGTCTGTCATGGCGTCCATTTTGGTTTTCATGTCGCCTTGCATCGCCATCATCATGTGAGACTTCTTGTCGGCGTCGGACATGCCGGCTGTTTCGGCCGCCATCTTGTCATCCATGGCCTTCTTGTCAGCATCGCTCATGGCATCCAACTGCATCATCATGCCGGCATTCGAAGCCGCCGTCATCATGCCATCCTTGTCCATCTTCATCAGATCGCCGCAGGTCATTGTCGTCATGTCCATCATCTTGTCTTCGGCAAACGAAGGGGTGGACATTAAGCCGGCGGCGGCAGTTGCGAACAGAAAGGCGGAAAGATTTTTCATCAGTATATTCCCTGTTTCAAGGCCGCACCTTGCGGACCCACCGTTGCAACCGGGACCGGAGGCAATGGTTCCACCCGTCCAGTGCCCGCGATCAACTTCGGGTCCGAGTCATGTTGTTATCGGCGGTACGGACCAATACCGAACGCAACCCCAGAAATTCACCGGGATCTGGAATTCGACAATCTGGCGTCTGTCGTAACGCAGCAGCTTGTAGGAACAGACGGCGTCCTATTTTTACGTCTCGAAATCGCGTCGGCACAGTTTTTTATATCACAATCGCAATTATTTGCCCGCAATCTCCAGGCTGCGCAGATAGGCGGACAGGTCATTTCCATCTCCGCTGTCCTTGACATAGAAGGGGTGCGGCGTTGTCTCTCCCCTGCTGGGGTCGAACAGATCTTGTAGACTTTTCACCGTGTCGTCATGCAGGAACACCGGCTTGCGCGCCAAGTCCAGAAGCAGGGGCATCGCAACGCCACGCTTTTCGCCGCGCAGACTAGCATTCACCACCGCCCATTTGTCGTCGAAAAAAGAATCTGCGGTGTTGAGGACTGGATTGAGCGGCGGCTTGCGGTCAGCCAAAATGTCTGGTCGGTCGCCCGGGAAGATCTTCGCCATGTCGTGGAGCGTTGTCGGCACGGCGCGCCCCTGATCCGAATTGTGACAACTGGTACAGCCGCCCGTCGCAAACACATTTCCTCCCCGGGATACAGCTTCCTGATCCTCGACTACTCCTTTGGGGGCCGGAAGAGACGCGAGATAGGCCGTCAATGCGAGAAGCGATTTGTCGTCCACGCGAAAGCCGATGGGTGTCGCCAGCTCGCCGGGCTTGCCGGTCATTTGGGCGTTTGCGCTGACATAGGGGTAACCCGTGACGCCGGTTTCCTGGAGAATTTTCACGTAGTCGTCGATCATTTCATCGCCAGCGCCGCCCGCGAGGGTGTGAACGAACGCACGGCCGCCCTCGGTCGTCAGCATGGTCTGGTCGAAGAGCGTGGTGAAGACGAGATTGCTGAAATCCTCTACCTTGGTGATCGTGCCTTCGCTGCCATAGGGAGCCGCCAGATCTTGTCGGAATAGCGGCGTGTTATGCATCGTGTTGCCATTGCCGTCGAACGTGTCGTCGAACATGCCAATGGGATAAAACTCCGGATTGCTGAAATAGGCGTCGAATTCCGCTTCGGTCGACTTTTCCGTGAGGCCGGAAGGTGCCCGGCCAAGAGTCTTGCCCTTATTCGCGTCAAGCTGGGTCTGCGCTATCGTGTAAAGCGCCCGCGTATTGGCGGCAGTTGCAAATATCTTCCCCAGATTGAGGCTGTGGTTGGCGAGCCCGTCGAGGCGCTTGCCGATCGAACCGCCTTCCGCGACTTTCAGCACCGAGGCGTCCGTCATCGTATGGCAAAGCGCGCAGCTTGTGCCGACCTTGCCATTCTTGGGCGACATGCCGATCACTGCGCCCGCCTTGACCAGCGCCTCTGTCATCGCCGGATCGTTCAGCAGCTTCGACGAACTCCCGCTAGGATCGACGCGAAGGTCTTCGGTGAGCCGGTCCGCCATCGCTGGTTCCATTTTCTCTGAATCAATTTGCAATCCCAATCGCAGCGCCTGCATAGGCGTCACCTTCGCCGCCATGATGCCGGCCGGCAGCTTCACAGCATCGGTCCAGAAGCCCTCGTTGCCAAATGTCTCAAAGCGGAACACGTCGCGCCCCTGACTAGCATCGCCCGAGAGGTCTTGCGGCAGGGGTTTGCCCTGACTTTCCGGACCGTCGCGTTGCACATCGGCGATCGCCGAAAGTAGGGATGCCTCCAGCACTGCCACGGCGACGACTGATACCGTCAGGAATCGAAGACTAGTCGAAATGCGGGCGTTCATGGGATCTTCCTTTGAACTGTTCTGGGACAGACACTAGAAGAGTAAGCAATGAAAGCTCGAAAGGTTCCGAAAGGCGGAGAATAAACGCGTGTTGGTCGCCATCTAAGGCATTTGGGACTGAGCCAGTTGAGACCAGATTTGGTTCCTGACGAAGGCATTGTTGGAACCGGGTCCATGGGGAACCTCGAAAGTCTGGAGCATAGCAGAAAACAGGTTGGAGCCCAAGTTCTTAGACCGCATGAGGCACAGCGGCCTCGGATCGGAAATCGGTGTGAAGGATCACACCGAAGCGCCGGGTCCGGGCAACCATAGCGGGATTGCTGCCACAACGGCGGACAAGCTGTGTGGCCCATGATCTCAGTCATGTCGAGCGGCGACGATGCATCGTCACGATCGCAGCCTGAAACGTAAGCGTCCGCTCTGGCTGCCCTGCATGGTTTGAAGAGTGTGGGATAATGTCCGCTGCGGATAGCGGACATTATGGGGCGCTGCGCCAAGAGCGACGGCCAGATTGAGGTTGAACTTGCGGGTGGACACCGGCTGCGGGTCAGCGGGTCTTATGATCTCGAAGCGCTGACCCGGTTGATCCGCGGCCTGTCGGAATGATCCTGGTCCCGATGAACGCGCAGGTCTGGCTGGCGGCCTGGGTGACGGACATGCGAAGGGCTCTGCTACGCTGGAGGTGGTTGGAGAAGGGGCGGTGCGTGTGGCCATCCGCGAAGGAAGGCAAGATCGCGCTGACCCCGGCTCAGTTGGCGATGCTTCTGGAAGGAATTGACTGGCGACTGCCACAGCGCACGTGGCGGCCTTTATCGGCAGGATAAATTGACAGATTTTGCGTTTTGGGATTCCCGTAAAAGGCTTGTTTTGATACACTTTCGCCATGCTGGATGTCACCAAATCGCTGCCGGAAGACCCTGCGTAACCGCGGGCGTTCACCGCACTTTTGCTGGCCGAGGTGAAGTCACAGGCGGTTCTGCTGCGGCACCAGTTGGCCGGCCATCGCGCCCATCGGTTCTGGGCATCATCGGAGACCGCCGAGCAGCTGCAACTGGCCTTGGAGACGAGCGGGATCGCCATCGCCGCCCTGACGGCCAGGCTGCGCCTGCCGGAGGATCCCCCGCCGACAAGCCGAAGCGCAAGCCGATCCCGGACCATATTCCACGTGTAGTGGTCGAACTGACCACCGGCGATACGGCCAGCGCCCAGTGCGGCGGCGAACTGCACTGGCTAGGCGTGGATGTGACTGAGGAACTGGAATATGTGCCCGGAAGGTTCATCGTGAACCGCATCGTGCGGCCAAGGATGGCCTGCTCGGGTTGCGATTGCTTCACCCGGGCCCCTCCGCCGTCGCGCCCGATCAAACGCGGGCGTCCGAGTCCCGGCTTTTTCGCCCATGTTCTGGTCAACAAATACGCCGATCACCTTCCGCTTTGCCGCCAAGGCCAGATCTTTGACCGCGACGGGCTCGATCTGGATCGCTCGACACTTGCGGACTGGGTGGGCAAGTCCACTGCCTTGCTGGCGCCACTGGCCGACGCCATCGGGCGGCATATGTTGGCTGGTCAGGTGATCTTCGTTGACGACACCCCAGTCGCGATGCTGGCCCGGGCACCGGCAAGACCCAAACCGCCCACCTTTGGATTTACGGGCGCGACGAGCGCCCCTGGGGGAGCGCCATCCCACCCGGCAGCTAGCACCGCTTCTCATCGGACCGCAAAGGCGAACACCCGAAAGATTATCTGGTGGGATACAGCGGCTGATGCATGCCGACGCCTATGTCGTGTTCGAAGACCTGTATCGCTCCAGCGATATTCGCGAAGTCGCCTGTATGACCATGTCCGGCGCAAATTCGTCGAAGTGCACAAGGCGCAAGGTTTGGCTATCGCCGACGAAGCTATCCGGCGGATTGCCGAACTTTATGCCGCCGAGAAGGCGGCGCGGGGCTTGCCGCCCGACAAGCGCGCCGAGATCAAGCGGGCCGATGCCAGACCAGATGGTCTGGAGGCTTGGCTGAACGCCTAACTGGCTGACATATCTGGGAAAAGCCCTCTGGCCAGCGCCATCCTCTATGACCCTAGACGAATGGGGCGGATGAGCTCCTACCTCGATCAAGGTATTCTGAAAACTGACAACAACGCCGCCGAGAAGGCGATGCGGGCCGTCGCCTTGGGCCGCAAAAATTACCTCTTCGTCGGCTCAAAAACTGGTGGCAAATCCGCTGCTATTGCCTACACTCTGATCGAGACCGCTAAAATCAATGGGGTCGATCCTCAGGCATGGTTTGCCGACACACTGGCACGCATCGCAGACCACAAGATTAACCGGATCAATGAACTGATGCCGTGGAACGCGAAGTAATTTGAGTCAAACCGGACGCTTACTTTTGACGGCAGACACATGCCGGTCAAAGTTTGGACCAATACGGCCATTCGGTGACCGCGCAGCGAATGGCCGCTTCCCGCCAAGGATGCTTGAAAACTTAAATTTCGCTAATCTTGGGCGAACAGTTTCCCAATGCGATTTCCTGGCTGGACCCTTCGGAACACTTTCTCACAGTCTGGTCTTGAGGCGAGCATTGTTACAGAGGCGAATCTAATCGATCAGTTTCCACACAGTCTCAGCCCATAGCGACCCATCCGCCAGGATCCAAGGCCGCACCTTCGGCATCGCCGCCGTCACTTCCATATCCCGCAACATGCCACCTACCACAATCCCATCCCGCACCCAGTCCAGCGCCCGCCACCAGTCGTCATAGCCTCGCCGGGCTGAGGCAATCTGTTCCGGGTGTGGACGCCACATTACCGGGCAGGCCAGAATCTCGACACTGCGCCATTTGCCACGTGACAGCACGCGTTCGATGTTAACCACGACCGTGGTGGACCGTTCGCCATGCTGGTTGCTCTTGGTCTCGACAGGCATGCAGCGCGGGACAACGCCCGGCATCCAGTCCGGCGTCATCCCACCGCGCGCCAGTTCGGCGACGTAGATTGCCATGCGCTTGCCACCGAGGCTGTCGGGCATCCCGGCCAAGGTGGCCGCCACGATCTCGGCGTCCTCATGGGTGTAGGACTGCGATTTATGACCGCCGCCGTCCACCTTGCACCCCAGCCGCGCACGCTGGATCAGCACATATTCCATGCCAAAGCCGAAGCCTTCCTCATCGACATCGCGCCTTTGCGGCAGTTCCAGCTGCGCCTTTTCCACCCGGAAGGCCCATTCCAGGATCGCCTGTACGCCCAACGCGCGTTTCACCCGGGCACCACCAGCGCGTCCGATCCGCCCCTGCATGCTCATGGCTGTATTCCTTCAAAAAGATTTATCTGGGCCGGGCCTTCCGGCCCATCGACTGGGCGCCAGATCCAAGGGCCCGAGGCCATGGGCAGCAGCGAGAGTGCGCCACGCATGTGCTGCTGCCAAAGGGTGAACTCCATTGCCGAGCAGGCGCAGAGCGCGTGACCGATGGGCCAGCCCATCAACCAGCCGACGAATAGCGGGTTCAGCCGCCGCCGCGCCCGGGCTTTCAAGATCCTGCGCGACACGACACGCCCATGCGATGCAATCAGATAGGCCCACAGCGGGCGCGAGGTCGGGGCGTGATGCGAGGGCTTCAGCCCAGACGGCGTGATCACTGGGGCCGGGTGGGTGAAGCCCTGTTCCGCCCGGTAATGCAGGATATCCATCCGGCTTTTGCCATCTGCCCGCGTCACGCTGGCCGGGCTGCTGCCCTTCCAGTTCTGCGCCGCCGGTGTCGGCCACTGGATCGCCTGTGCACTCAGTTTCGGCTCGCCCCGGCTGTTGATCTTGCCGCGCAGCCGATCCACCTGATCGTCGGCCACCGGCGTTTGCCACTGCGCTGCCTGTGCTGGCAGGGGTGGCATCCCGCCCGCGCCATAGCTCTGACCCAGCCCACCCTTCGCGCCATCCGTCGCCTTGGGCGTCGACCAGTTGATGATGCCCAGCGCCAGCGCTTCCGCTTTGCGGGTGAAATCGCTGTTCCCGGCCGGGTTGTATCGCTCTGTGCCGGGATGCAGGCTCATCGGTGTGGGCCAGGATGAAGATGCGGAGCCGCTGGTGCGGCGCGCCAACTTCTGCCGCGCTGAACAGGCCCGCCGCAGGCGTATATCCTTGTGAGGTCACAGTCCGAAGACGGGTGATGACGCAGGAAATTCACCCCCGTCGATGAATTTTCATGGGAGCGGGGTTTCGGGGTGAATTTTTTGCGCCGCCGCGCGTCTGGAAATCAAACAGCCATGTGCAAGGTAAACCTTATGACCCGTTCTTTCACCGCCGATGCCGATTGGTGCATCTTGTGCAACGCCGAAGGCCGCTATTCGGTCTGGCCCGCGCTTTACGATCTGCCCGCCGGGTGGGATCGCATCGGCAACCCTGCCAGTCGTGACGCTTGCCTGACCGAGATCGAGGCGCTCTGGCATGATCCGCGCCCAATGGCTTTGCGAGAGGCGATGGCTTTGCCGCCCAAGGCCGCTAAAATGGAGCCCGCACAATGAACGAAATCCTGCATCTGAACCCCGCTGATGGCTTTGCTTTGAGCGATGTTGAACGACAAATCTGGGCGCATGATCAGGTGGGCGAGCTTGGCCCCTTCGCGCGTCCCGACCTCATGCTGCACTTTACACCCGGCCACAGCGGGGCAGCCCTGACGACGGCAGCTGAGGCGATGATAGCAGCGAATCCGGCCTTTGCCACGCGGCTGATCCGGCTGCCAGGCGGCGAGATGCGGCGGGTGCAGGACGACGCGGCACGGACGTTGTTGCATCGCCATGGCCCGGCGATTGATCCGGCGCAGGTCGCGGCGCAATATCTGGCAAAGTTGCAGTTTGATCTGACGCAGGGCCCGCTGACTTCGGTGGATCTGTTTCCCGGCTATGGCGGCACCCATGTGCTGAGCATCGCGCTGCATCCGCTGCTGGGCGACGCTAGCGTTGTAGCCGCGATGCAGGCGGCGGTGCTGAGCGGGCTTGCGGGAGGGAAGATGCAGCCTCTGCCGCTGGTCGCCCCCGAAGCACGCCCATCGCGTGAAGTGTTGCACCTCTGGCGCGCGCGGCTAGAGGCGGGCCATACTATCGCCCGCCTGCCGCAACGCCATGGTGGCAGTGAAGGCGCGGCTCGGTTAACCGCCACGCACCGGCTTTCGATGCCACTCGCGGATGCTGAGGCCACCCTGACCGCTGGTTTCGCCGCCCTGCTCGCGCGCTACACTGGCCTGGATCAGTTGCGCTTTGGCTTCGGTCAACCCTCGCTTGATCCGGCGCGGCGCGGCGATGATCTATTGCCGCTTTGTGTCGATTATCACCCAGCCGAAGGCTTTGCCGCTTTCCGCAGCCGCATAGTTCAAGCGATCCGTGATGCCCGCGCGGATCGGTTGCCGTCCGAATTGTTGGTGCAGGACATGCTACGGCAGGCTGGGGCGGATCGGCATCCACTGGGGGCTTTGACGCTGCATGTGCGTCCTGTGGCAGACTTGACCGTAGGCGTCAGTTGCCTGCTCGCCCCCCGGCCCGCAGCGCAGGGCGAATGTGTGGTGCTGGCAGAAATCGCCCCGGATGGCACTGTGACCTTGACGGCGGATCACGCCGAGGGGTTGCATGAACCCGCGCTGATCGCACGCTTTCTCAGCCATCTCGACCGCCTGCTTGCGGCGGCTTTGGCGAAACCAGATCAACCCATCGCCACCTTACCGCTGCTCAGTGATATCGAGCTGGCCGATCTGTCCGCGCCTTATCCTGATGATACCCCGATAGACCCCCGCGCCACGCATGAGATCATCGCCGCCCAAGCGCAACTGCATCCCGAAACGCTGGCGCTGATCTGCGGTGAGCATCGCTTGACCCATGCCGCACTGAATTGTGCCGCCAACCAGTTGGCACATCGGCTGATCGGCTTGGGCGTTGGGGCCGAGGTGCCGGTGGCCATTCTGATCGAGCGCGGCGCGGATGCCGTGATCGCTATTCTAGCGGCGATGAAGGCGGGCGGGGCCTATGTTCCGGTCGAGCCGGATCACCCGACCAGCCGCAACCATCATATCCTGACCGATGCCGGGGTGCGCGTCGTGCTGACCCGCCAGCGCTTCATGGGTCGTCTGCCGCAGGGCCTTGCCGCGCATGTGCTGTGCATCGACGATCTGCCACCCGGCGATTACCCCGAAACTGATCCGCTTGTGACAATCCATTCCGATCAGATCGCCTATATCATGTATACCTCTGGCTCGACCGGCAAACCTAAGGGCGTCGCGGTCGAACATGGCCCGTTGACCTCGCACAACCAGACCACGGCGCGGGTCTATGAGATGAGTGCGGAAAGTCGCGAACTCCCCTTCCTGCCGTTTTCTTCGGATGGCGGGCACGAGCGTTGGATGGTGCCGATGATGATGGGCGGCGGTGTGGTGATCCCGGATGGTCCGCTGTGGACGCCCGAGCAGACCTTGGCCGCGATGCGTCAGCACGGCTGCAACAATGCCTCGATTCCGACGACCTATCTGCAACAGCTTGCCGAATGGGCCGAGGCTACCGGGGAAGCGCCGCCGATGCGGCTTTACTCTTTTGGCGGAGAAGGCTTGGCGCAGACCACCTTTGATCTGTTGTCGCGGGCGCTGAAGGCGAAAATCCTGATCAACGGCTATGGCCCGACCGAAACCATCATGACGCCGATGGTGTGGAAGGTGAATGCGGGCACCAAGTTTGATGGTGCCTATGCGCCACTTGGCCGCGCTGTGGGCGACCGCCGCGCCTATGTGCTCGATGCCGATCTGATGCCCTGCCCGATGGGGGTGGTGGGGGAAATCCACCTTGGCGGCTCGGGCGTGGCGCGCGGCTATGTCGGCCGCCCCGGCACTACGGCGGATCGTTTTATCCCCGACCCGTTTGGCCCGTGTCTGGGCGGCCCTGCGGGCGCGCGGCTGTATCGCTCGGGTGATCTGGGGCGTTGGCGCGAAGATGGCACCATCGCATTTCTCGGCCGCGTCGATCTTCAGGTCAAGCTGAGCGGATACCGCATTGAACCGGGCGAGATTGAGGCGGCACTGCTCGCTGAACCCGGCGTCAGTGAGGCTTTGGTGCTGCTGCGCGACGAGGATGGCGACAAGCGGTTGGTGGGCTATGTCGTGGCCCCGCCCAGCGTTGCGGGCGAGGATCTTCTGGCGGCGCTGTCCGCAAAGCTGCCCAAGCATATGCTGCCCGCTGCGGTGGTGGTGCTGGACCGGATGCCAACCAACCCCAACGCCAAGCTGGACCGGGCCGCTTTGCCTTTGCCAGGTCGGGTGCAGCGCCGGGCGAAAGGTGAGGCCGCCGTGGGTAAGGCCGAGGCTGAGATTCTGGCGGTGTGGCGCTCTGAGATTGGCCATGACCAGATCGGCGTCACCGATGATTTCTTCGCCATGGGTGGGCAATCTTTGACTGCGCTGAAGGTTCTGGTGCGGCTGCGCAAGCTGTGGCCGCAAGTTGCGCTAACCGTGGCGGATTTGTTCGATGCCCCGACGGTGCGCGACCTTGCAGCGCGGATCAGCGCGGGCAATGCCACCGGACGCAGTGCGATCACCTTGCGCGCCAGCGGCTCTAACCCCCGGCTGTATTGCTTCCCCGGCCTGTTGGTCTCGACCCGCGAATATCTGCGCCTGACGGATTACTTGGGAGAAGATCAGCCAGTCACGGGCTTTCTGTGCCATTCCCTGAATGAAACTAAAGCGATGAATGTATCGGTGCAGGATGTGGTGGCGGAATATGTGGGCCATATCCGAGAGGAATCGCGCGGTGCCCCCTGCGCCTTGCTGGGATGGTCTTGGGGCGGGCTGCTGGCTTGGGAAGCCGCACGGCAGTTGGCAAATGATGTCGATATCCGCCTGATCGCGCAGGTGGATGTCTGCGATCTGGGCCGCGATTTCGCCCCCGGTGCAGTGCCGCGCTTTGCCCCCGGCGAACGCGCACGCCTTCAGGCAGAGCTGGACGCTTGGCTGTCGCGCAGCCAGATGCGCAGCGAATGGGATCGGCTGATCGGCGCGATGGACGGCGAATGCTACGCGCAATTCCTGCGCTTTATCGGCAATGAGGCTGATCCGCTGCCAACTGACGGGCCCGAAGTGTCAAGTCGCGAGCACACGTTCTGGGTGCTGATCGACAATGCGCTGGTATTTCGCCGCCACAGCCTTGCGCCGCTTGATGTGCCGGTCGCCTCGTTCAGCGCGGGTGACAGCCTAAGCCGAGGCCTCAACCTGGTGGATTGGCGTCGGCTGTCGCCGCGCGCGAATGTGGCGGAAATCATACCCGGCACCAACCATCTGCACGTCATCGGTGATCGGCTTTTCCATGCCCGGCTGAAGATCCACATGAACCGGATCTCGAAATATATTTAGACTTGTAGGTGTATAGTCCCGATGTCAAGTAGCACGGCTCTTCACAGAAGAGTTCCGGCCTTGCCTGCCATTCCTTCCAGATGTAGCACCGGCACCGTGCGCATCGGGGTATGGCGGCGCATGTCATCATCCACGCGCGCTGAGAGCAGGTTCGACAACGCGCGGGCCTCGCGCCACGACGGCATCTGGATGAACTTGCCGCACATCGGTCGCCTATGAGAAATCGTTGATCAGCCAATACTGTAGGTCAAACCCGAGGTGAGCTATGGGTTTACAGAACCATCTGCATGATCTTGGATCTGATCCCATGAGTACCCTAGCCTAGACACTCATTGTCGCGGCGACAGCGCGAGTCCAGCGGGCGTATTTGCTGGCGCGTTTGGTCGCATTCATCAGCGGTAGAAATTGTCGCTGCAGCGCCCAAGATTTCTGGAATTCCGCAGGAGCGGGGCAAATCCCGGCTTTCAGGCCCGCCAGATAAGCCGCGCCCAAAGCGGTGGTCTCGGTGATCACCGGGCGATCAACGGGCGCGCCCAGAATATCCGACAGAAATTGCATCGCCCAATCGGAGGCAGTCATGCCGCCATCCACCCGCAAGACACCCTCGGCAGCCACACCCCAATCGGCACGCATGGCTTCCAGCAAGTCGCGGGTTTGAAAGCCGACGCTTTCGAGGGCTGCCTTCGCCAACTCAGCCGGGCCAGAGTTGCGGTTCAACCCATAGATCGCGCCGCGGCAATCGGGCCGCCAATACGGCGCGCCGAGGCCGGTGAAAGCAGGCACAAGGATCACGTCTTGGGCAGGGTCGGCAGCTTCGGCAAGGGGCTGGGTTTCTTTCGCCTCGCGGATGATTTTCAGGCCGTCGCGCAGCCACTGGACGACGGCGCCTGCGATGAAGATCGAGCCTTCCAGCGCGTAGGTCGGTTTGCCGTCAAGTTGGTAGGCGATGGTGGTCAGCAGGCGGTTTTTTGACGGCACCATTTTGTCGCCGGTGTTCAGCAAAGCGAAGCATCCCGTGCCATAGGTCGATTTCATCATGCCAGGCTGGAAGCAGGCTTGGCCGACGGTGGCGGCTTGCTGATCGCCTGCGACGCCGAGGATCGGGATTTCATGGCCGAACAGGTCGGCGCGGGTGAGGCCGAAATCGGCGGAACTATCGCGGACTTCGGGGAGGAGTTGCATCGGGATGTCGAGCAGGGCGCAGATATCGGCGTCCCAGTGGCCGTCTGCGATATTATAGAGAAGGGTGCGGGCGGCGTTGGTGGCGTCGGTGGCGTGGATGCGGCCGCCTGTCAGTTGCCAGATCAGGTAGGTGTCGACGGTCCCAAAGGCGAGCTCTCCCCTAGCGGCGCGGGTGCGGGCGTTGGGGATCGTATCCAGCAGCCATTTCAGTTTGGTGCCGGAGAAGTAGGGGTCGAGCAGTAGGCCGGTGCGGGCGGTGATCATCGGCTCATGCCCCGCATCCTTCAGGGCGATGCAGGTGTCGGCGGTGCGGCGGTCTTGCCAGACGATGGCGTTGTGCAGGGGTTGGCCGGTGGCGCGGTCCCACAGCAGGGTGGTTTCGCGTTGGTTGGTGATGCCGATGGCGGCGATATCACGGGCATCTATTCCCGCGCGCTCGATGGCGGCGCGGGTGGTGGAGGCAACGGAGGCCCAGAGGTCGGCGGGGTCATGTTCGACCCAGCCGGGTTGCGGGTAGTGTTGCGGGAATTCTTGTTGGGCGGCGGCGATGACTTTCAGGCCCGCATCAAACAGGATCGCGCGGGACGATGTGGTGCCTTGGTCGATGGCGAGAATATGGGTCATGTGGCCTCCGGGTGGTGTGGTCCCAACTCGGGACCTTTTATTGTTGTTGAATATCAGTGGTTTGGGGTGGTGGATTTAAGGAAGTTTTAACGTTTGGATGATTTTCCTACGTGCAGGGTAGTGCAGGCGGGCACTTGAGGAAACGCTGTTTCTGACGGTAAATCCAATGCGCGGTATTGGGCCCGAGGCTTGAACCGAAAAGAAACACTGCGGGGCAGAGTTTTCCGGTTCATTGCTTGTAAGGCTGAAAGCCGTCAAGCAAGGGGCAGTATGCCACAAACCGTCACTTGGGTAATCGGGGCGCGCCTGACTGGGCTGGCGCGGAAACGCGCCTGCCGAGGGCAGGCAGGCGCGCCCCGATTTGTCTGCGGCCAAATCGAGCAAGAAGCCCGACGCGACCGCGTGAAACCAACCCATAAGAAAAGGGCGAGGCTTGCACCTCGCCCCCCTTTGTCATCGTGTCAGCTTACTTCTGCCAAGATTTGATCAGCTCGTCATAGGCGATGGTCTCGCCCTGCGGCTTTTCATTCTCCAGTTTGGCAACGGGCGAGCCCGGTGCATCAAGCCAGACTTGCGGGTCTTGCTCGTCGTTCAGCTTCGGGCCGATGTCGCCCTGAACGCCGCTTTTCTCGATCCGGCCCAGCACTTTTTCTTGCTCGGCGCACAAAGCATCCAGCGCTTCTTGCGGGGTTTTCTCACCCGACATTGCGTCGCCGATGTTCTGCCACCACAGCTGCGCCATCTTCGGATAATCCGGGATGTTGGTGCCAGTTGGCGACCATGCGACGCGGGCTGGCGAGCGGTAGAATTCGATCAGACCACCCAGCATGGGGGCGCGATCGGTGAAGTGCTGGCTGTCGATGGTGGATTGACGGATGAAGGTAAGACCCACATCAGACTTCTTCATATCGACAGTTTTCGAGGTGACGAACTGGGCATAAAGCCAAGCCGCCTGCGCGTGATCGACCGGGGTGGACTTCATCAATGTCCACGAGCCCACGTCCTGGTAGCCAACCTTGGTGCCTTCCGACCAGTAAGCACCATGTGGGCTTGGGGCCATGCGCCATTTCGGCGTGCCATCTTCGTTGACCACTGGCAGACCGGGTTTCACCATATCGGCGGTGAACGCAGTATACCAGAACGCTTGCTGGGCAATCTCACCCTGTGCAGGCACCGGGCCAGCTTCGCCGAACACCATACCAGCCGCCGAAGGAGGCGCGTATTTGTTCAGCCATTCGATGGATTTGGTGATCGCATAGACCGCCGCTGCGTCGTTGGTGGCACCGCCACGCGCCACGCAAGAGCCGACTGGACGCGACTTTTCATCAACCCGGACCCCCCATTCATCGACGGGAAGGCCGTTCGGCTCGCCCTTGTCGCCCATGCCAGCCATCGACATCCACGCGTCGGTGTAGCGCCAGCCCAAGCTTGGGTCTTTCTTGCCGTAATCCATGTTGCCATAGACTTTGGTTGGTCCGCCCATATAGGACATATCGCGCCCGGTGAAGAATTCCGCGATATCTTCATAGGCCGACCAGTTGATCGGAACGCCCAGATCATAGCCATATTTGGCTTTGAAATCGTCTTTGGTTTTCTGATCGTTGAACCAGTCGTAGCGGAACCAGTAGAGGTTGGCGAACTGCTGGTCGGGCAGTTGATACAGCTTGCCATCCGGTGCGGTGGTGAACTTGGTGCCGATAAAGTCGGCCAGATCAAGGCCGGGGTTGGTCACGTCTTTGCCTTCGCCTGCCATCCAGTCGGTCAGGTTGCGGGCTTGCTGATAGCGCCAGTGGGTGCCGATCAGATCCGAGTCGTTGATATAGGCGTCATAGATGTTTTCGCCCGACTGCATTTGGGTTTGCAGTTTCTCGACAACGTCACCTTCGCCGATCAGATCATGGGTGACTTTGATGCCGGTGATGGCCTCAAACGCCGGGGCCAGCACTTTGGCCTCATATTCATGCGTCGTCAGGGTTTCGGAAGCGACCTTGATTTCCATGCCGGCATAGGGCTTGGCGGCGGTTTCAAACCACTGCATTTCGGCTTCCTGATCGGCGCGCGACAGCACCGACAGATCACCGATTTCTTTATCAAGGAAAGCCTTTGCCGCCTCCATGTCGGCAAAAGCCGGCATACCGTAGGCCATCAGCGCAAGCGCAATGGCGGTTGATGTGGTGCGCAGTCTCATTCGATTCCTCCCAGAATGTTGAGTTTTCGTTGTTACCCGGCGGTGGCCGCCGAGGTGGTGTGCTGCCCTTACACCCAGCGGAAGACCGCATAGGCATACAGCAGGCAGAGGATCAGCGCCCAAGTCAGCGGTGCGCCGAAGAAGAACAGCCAAGCCAAGTTGATAAAGGCCGAGCCGAGTAAGGTGATGAACAGCCGGTCGCCGCGCGTCGTCTCAATGGTGAGGACGCCGTGCCGGGGTGTTTCGGGGTAGCGGATCGCCAGCAGGGTGAAGGTGATCAGCAAAGCGGCGATGATGTAGAAGAACAACGCAACCGGGAAAGTCCAGGCCATCCAGCCGCCTTTGATCATCGGGTCAAACCATTGGAAACCTTCATCTGTGCGCGGTGTGGCCCAGATCAGGAAGGCCAGCAGGACAGCCATCGCGGCTGCGATTGTGATGAAGATGGAGTTCCAGCGTGAGGCGGTCATATCAAACCCTCCCGAGGGCAAAGCCCTTGGCGATGTAATTGCGCACGAAGTAGATCACGAGGGCTCCGGGGATGATGGTGAGGACCCCTGCGGCGGCAAGCACACCCCAATCCATGCCACTGGCCGAAACGGTGCGGGTCATGGTGGCGGCGATGGATTTGGCGTTGACCGCCGTTAGGGTGCGCGACAAAAGCAGTTCGACCCATGAGAACATGAAGCAGAAGAACGCGGCCACGCCAATGCCCGATGCGACCAGCGGCATGAAGATGCGGATGAAGAAGCGTGGGAAGGAATAGCCGTCGATATACGCGGTTTCGTCGATTTCTTTCGGGACGCCACGCATGAAGCCCTCCAAGATCCACACCGCAAGGGGGACGTTGAACAGGCAGTGTGCAAGGGCAACGGCGATATGGGTGTCGAACAGGCCGATGGAGCTATAGAGTTGGAAGAACGGCAGCGCGAACACGGCGGGCGGTGACATCCGGTTGGTGAGCAGCCAGAAGAACAGATGTTTGTCGCCCATGAAGCTATAGCGGCTGAACGCGTAGGCGGCGGGCAATGCGACGGTGATCGAGATCATCGTGTTCATCACCACATAGATCATCGAATTGACGTAGCCCATATACCACGACGGGTCGGTCAGGATCGTGATATAATTGGCGAAGGTGAATGTTTGCGGGAAGATCGAGAAGGTTGAGGTGATCTCGGTATTGGTCTTCAGACTCATGTTGATCAGCCAGTAGATCGGGATCAGCAGGAACAGCAGGTAGAGGGTCATGGTGATCAGCGAGGCGCGGTTTTTCATCACTTGGTCTCCTGCGCATCGAGGGTGGTCATCACGGTGTAGAACACCCAGCTGACAAGAAGGATCACGAGGAAATACATGATCGAGAAGGCGGCGGCTGGGCCGAGATCGAATTGTCCGACGGCCATTTTCACAAGGTCAATCGACAGGAAGGTGGTCGAATTTCCGGGGCCGCCGCCAGTCAGCACGAAAGGCTCGGTGTAGATCATGAAGCTGTCCATGAAGCGCAGGAGGACGGCGATCAGCAGCACGCCGGACATTTTCGGCAGCTCGATATAGCGGAAGACGCTCCAGCGGCTGGCTTGGTCGATCTTGGCGGCTTGGTAATAAGCTTGCGGGATGCTCTGCAGGCCCGCGTAGCACAGCAATGCCACGAGGGAAGTCCAGTGCCAGACATCCATCACGATGATGGTGATCCACGCGTCCAAAGCGTCGTTGGTATAGTTATAGTCGATGCCAATCGCGGCAAGGCTGTGGCCGAGAAGGCCAATGTCGACGCGGCAGAAGATTTGCCAGATGGTGCCGACGACGTTGAACGGGATCAGCAGCGGCAGCGCCATCAACACAAGGCAGAAGCTGGCCCAGAAGCCCTTCTTCGGCATGTTGAGGGCGACGAAGATGCCGAGCGGCACTTCGATGGCGAGGATGATCGCCGAGAACAGGACTTGGCGTCCTAAAGCGGCGTGCATCCGGTCGGAGGAGATCATTTCTTCAAACCAGCCGAGGCCGTTCCAGAAGAAGTCATTCTGCCCGAAGGTGTCGTTCACCGAATAGTTCACCACGGTCATCAGCGGGATCACAGCGGAGAAGGCCACTACGATCAGCACCGGCAGCACAAGGAACCAAGCTTTGTTATTCTGGGTCTTTTCCATCAGACAGCCCCTCCTTGCACGCGCCAGTCGTCGGCGTAGACGTTGATGCGCGAAGGCGCGAAGCGGACGCGGGTTTGGTCGGCGGCAATCTCAGCACCCTCGGCGGCGATCACGTTCACCACTTGGCCTGCGACTTCGCCACGAATGATGCGGTGGCGGCCTACGTCTTCGACGCGGCGGATGGTGATCGGCAGGCCGTCGGTCGCGGACAACTCACAATATTCCGGGCGGATACCGATTTGGGTGCGACCGGTTTGCGGGGCGTAACGCGCGCCCAAAGTCAGATCAACGCCTTGCAGATGCGCGGTGTTGCCCGAGACGGAAGCATCGAGCAGGTTCATGCCGGGTGATCCGATGAAATAACCGACGAATGTGTGCGCGGGGGCTTCAAACAGATCCTCGGGTGTGCCCATTTGCACGACGCGGCCATCATACATCACCACAACTTTGTCAGCGAAGGTCAAAGCCTCGGTCTGATCATGGGTGACATAGATCATGGTGTGGCCGAATTCGCGGTGGAGTTGCTTCAACTGGGTGCGCAATTCCCACTTCATATGCGGGTCGATCACCGTCAGCGGCTCGTCAAACAGGATGGCGTTGACATCTTCGCGCACCATGCCGCGACCAAGGCTGATCTTTTGCTTGGCATCGGCGGTGAGGCCGCGGGCCTTGCGGTCCAGCGTTGCCTCCATACCGATGGTCTGGGCAATCGCCGCGACGCGGGCCTTGATGTAGGCGGGGTCCATACCACGATTGCGCAACGGAAAGGCAAGGTTTTCGCGCACGGTCATGGTGTCGTAGACCACCGGAAACTGGAACACTTGCGCGATGTTGCGCTCGGCGGTTTCCGCATCGGTCACATCGCGGTCGCCGAACAGCACGCGGCCTTGGCTGGGGCGCAACAGGCCAGAGATGATGTTCAGAAGCGTGGTTTTGCCGCAGCCGGACGAGCCGAGCAGGGCATATGCGCCGCCGTCTTGCCAGACGTGATCCATCTGCTTCAACGCATAGTCGGCGTCGCTGGAGGGAGTGGCGCTGTAGCTGTGCGCGAGGTTTTTCAGGGTAATTTGCGCCATTATGCAGCCACCGCGTAAGCGGCGGTTGAGGCCAAAAGCCCGTCGCCGTCAAAGACATAGATATGGGCGGAGTCAAGCCAGAGGCTGACCTTATCGCCCGCGTTCAGGGATTGGACGCCATGCACTAGTGCTACCCAACGGTCTTGGCCGTGCTGCAGATGCAGGAAGGTTTCTGATCCGGTGATCTCGGATGCCGTGGTGGTGCAGGGCAGTTCGATGGCGTTGGCAGAGGGCTTGTGCAGATGCAGGTGGTTGGCGCGGAAGCCTGCGGTGTAGCTGCCATCCGGCAGGGTGTTGAAGGCCTGCGCTTGGGTGTCGCCAAAGTGCAAAGCATTGCCCTGCTTGGTGAAATTCAGGAAATTCATCGGCGGATCGCTGAACACCCGCGCCGTGGTGGCGTCGACCGGGTTGCGGTAGACCTGCGGTGTGGGGCCAAACTGAGTGACGCGGCCTTGCCACAGCGTTGCGGTGTTGCCGCCCAGCAGCAGTGCTTCTTCCGGTTCGGTGGTGGCATAGACGAAAATCGCGCCGGATTTCTCGAAGATGCGCGGGATTTCGGCGCGCAGTTCCTCACGCAGTTTATAGTCGAGGTTGGCGAGGGGTTCATCCAGGAGCACAAGACCCGCCTCTTTCACCAAAGCGCGGGCAAGTGCGCAGCGTTGCTGTTGGCCGCCGGACAGTTCCAACGGTTTGCGTTGCAGCATCGCAGTGATCTTCAGCATCTCGGCGACATCCCGCACGGCGCGGTCAATCTCGGCGCTGGATTTGCCGATCAGGCGCAGCGGCGAGGCGATGTTGTCGTAAACTGACATGCCGGGGTAGTTGATGAACTGCTGGTAAACCATCGCCACCTTGCGATCCTGCACGCGCATGCCGGTGACGTCGCGGCCCTGCCAGAAAATCTTGCCTGTGGTCGGTTGATCAAGCCCCGCCATCAGCCGCATCAGGCTGGTTTTGCCCGACAAGGTTGGCCCCAGCAGCACATTCATCGTGCCGTTTTCCAGCGTCAGGGTGGTGGGTTGGATATAGCTTTGCCCCTTCACCACGCGCGAGACGGATTGCAGTTCAATCGACATGTCTGGTCCTCATTCCGCCGCCGGGCTGATCGCCCGTTGGGTATTGATAGCAGCCATGAAGGCCGAAAGTTGAGTGATTTGTTCAGCGTTCAGCCGAAGGCCGAGTTTGGTGCGACGCCAGATGATATCGGCAGCCTCACGCGCGAATTCATGGGTGATCAGCCAGCGCACTTCGGCTTCGGTCAGGGTTGCACCAAAGTCTTGGCCAAGATCGGCGGCTTGGGTGGCCTGGCCGAGCAAGGTTTTGGCCTCGGAGCCATAGGCGCGGATCAGGCGGGCGGCCCAAGCGGGGGTCAGGAACGGGTAGGATTGCGCAAGGCTTTGGGTGAGTTTCGCCACATCGGTATGCGGGAAATCGCCACCGGGCAGAGGGGCGCGGGCGGTCCATGCGGGTTTGGCTTGCGGGAAGAACGGGATCAGCTTGGCAAGGGCGCTTTCGGCGAGGCGGCGGTGGGTGGTGATCTTGCCGCCGAACACATTCAGCAGAGGCGCGCCGTTCTGGTCCAGCGACAGCACATAGTCGCGGGTGGCGGCGGTGGCGGAAGTGGCGCCGTCATTATACAAGGGACGCACGCCGGAATAGGTCCAGACCACATCATCAACAGTGACGGGTTTGGCGAAGTATTGGCTGGCGAAATTCAGCAGATAATCGCGTTCTTCGTCGGTGCAGATGGCATTGCCGGGGGCGGATTGGTGATCTTTGTCGGTGGTGCCGATCAGGGTGAAATCCTGCTCATACGGAATCGCGAAGATGATGCGGCCATCGCTGCCTTGGAAGAAATAGCAGCGGTCGTGGTCGTAGAGTTTGCGGGTGACGATATGGCTGCCGCGCACCAGACGCACGCCTTCGGTCGAATTGATGCGGGCGATGTTGCGGATGATATCCTCGACCCATGGGCCGCCAGCGTTGACGAGGGCGCGGGCGATATGGGTGGTTTGGCCTTCGGCGTTTTCGGTGGTGATTTGCCACAAATCGCCAGCCCGCGTCGCGCTGACAACGCGGGTGCGGGTGTGGATTTGCGCGCCGCGCTGGGCGGCATCGCGGGCGTTCAGCGATACCAGTTTCGCATCTTCAATCCAGCAGTCGGAGTATTCATAGGCGTGGGCGAAGCGCTTTTGTAGCGGAGCGCCTGCGGGATCGGTGGTCAGGTTCAGCGTGCGGGTGGCGGGCAGGATTTTGCGGCCGCCCAGCGTGTCATACATGAACAGGCCAAGCCGGATCAGCCATGCGGGGCGACGGCCCTTCATCCACGGCATCAGCCGGGCCATCAGCTTGCCGGTGGGGGTCTCGCCTTCGAACCGCATGTCGGGGTGGTAGGGCAAAACGAAGCGCATCGGCCAAGAGATGTGCGGCATCGCGACCAGCAGGGTTTCACGTTCCTCAAGCGCTTCGCGGACCAAACGGAACTCAAAATATTCCAGATAGCGCAGCCCGCCGTGGAACAATTTGGTGCTGGCCGACGAGGTTGCCTGCGCCAGATCGCCCTGCTCGGCCAATGTCACCGACAAGCCGCGACCGACCGCATCGCGGGCAATGCCGCAGCCATTAATGCCGCCGCCGATGATGAAAAGATCGACCGTTTCCGGCCGTTGCTGCATGGTCAAGCTAAGTCTCCTCCCTAGCAAGACTAAAGCTGAAGCAATCGCGCTGGGCGGTCAACTATTATTTTCGTTTTTGTGCGAATTGGCAAAAAGCGAACATTTGACCCGTGATGATTGCGCTACCTCCGTTGATTATTCAGCATTTTTCTGAAATTCGCACAAATTCGCGCTGCACTGCGGCGTAAAACATCACTGCGGTGCGGCGTGTTTTCGGCCTTGATCGGCAGCGCCACTTGTCCGAAGGATGCCACTTACCCTGCGTAAATGCGCGAAAGGAAAACCGCTTGGCCCTGAGCTTTCGACAGAGCGAGATTGTCGAAATCGCCCGCGCCGATGGCCGGGTGGTGGTCGAAGATTTGGCACAGCGTTTTGATGTGACCTTGCAGACCATTCGACGTGATTTGACGGAACTGGCCGACTCGGGGCTGTTGGACCGGGTGCATGGCGGGGCTGTGCCGCGCACGGGGGTCACCAATCTGGGCTATGATGAGCGGCGGTATATGAATGAGGCCGCCAAGGCCACGATCGCCAAAGCTTGTGCTGCGGCAATCCCGAATAATTGCTCGATCATCATCAACCTTGGCACCACCACCGAAGCGGTGGCGCGCGAGCTGCTACAGCACAGCAACATCACCGTGATCACCAACAACATGAACGTCGCCAATATTCTGGTGGCCAATCCAAGCTGCGATATCATGGTGGCGGGCGGCGCGTTCCGGCGTTCGGACGGCGGGCTGGTGGGCGAGCTGACCACGCAGTTTTTCGAGCAATTCAAGGTGGATTACGCGATCATCGGCAGTTCGGCCTTGGACGGCGATGGCGATCTGTTGGATTTTGATCTGGCGGAAGTCCGGGTGTCAAAAACCATCATCCGGCAAGCGCGGCGGGTGTTTCTGGTTTGCGATCATTCCAAGCTGGGCCGCTCTGCCCCGGCGCGGTTGGCCTCGTTGAGCGAGATCAGCGAAGTCTTCACCGATCAGCCTTTTCCCGAGGATTTGGCACAGCGGTGCAGCGACTGGGGCACCAAGATCAACTGCAACTAGCTGGTCGGGCGGTTGATACCAGAGCCTGAATCAGTTGATTGGCAGTCAGAAGCGGCAGGCAGGCCACGCTTTGGTGACGCCATAGGCGGATTTTTGCAACACAGTCTCAATCTGCTGAGCAAATTGCTGGGGAAGGGCGTTCACACCTATAACTGCAACGCGGAAACCGCTAGCAAAGGACAACCTATTGGGGAAGTTTAGTTGCAGAACATTGTCCCTTTGGTTGCAGTACTTGGCAATCTTCTACAATTTAGCAGGTGTGGTGATACCTCGGCTGTCGATTCCGCACTGGAGCAGCTTTGTCCTTTGATCCATGTCGCTGGTGCGGCTGTGTATCTGCGCGGCGGTGATGAGATGTGCCATCTGACCTATCGCGCGATGCCGAGCCAAATGCACCGATTGCCGCAGGATCTGCCCAACGTGCTGGTTGCGCACTGGCTGGGCGGTGGCGTGGATGCTCGGGCGATGCAGAATTCCAGTGCGGGGTTTGTGGAGCGCAGCGCCGGTACAGACCGCGGCCCGGAAGATTTCATGTTTTTGCCGATGATGGAGCGCGGGCAATGCGTTGGGGCTATAGGCTATGCTGCTTTGGGTGCGGACTATTCTGACACTGCGGCCTCGACGCAGATGTTGCGGGCGCTGACGGATATCTTGCAGGCCATGCTGGTGCAGGATGTTGCTGTTGCCAAGCCGGGTGCCGCTGATCTGGCGGGCACGCAGGATCAACTGGATGCCTTGCAGGGCTATGGCTTGATCGGTGCGGTGGTCAGCAGGCTGAAGGATCAGGAATCGAAGATGGCAGCGCTCGCATCTGCGGCTGAGGCCGCCCATATGCGGCTGATCAACGCCATTCATGCGCTGCCTGATGGCGTGGTGATCTTTGATGCACAGGATCGGCTTGTTGCGGTCAATGCGGCCTATCATCAAAGCTTTCCCGAGCTTGTCGATTATGCCGTGGTTGGCGTGACCTTGCGCGAGTTGTTGCGGATTGGTTTGGAGAAGCTGGCTTTTCTGGGCGAAACGACCGAGGCGCAAAGGGAGGCATGGTTGCAAGCGCGGCTGCTGCAATACCAAAAACCGCGCTGGGATGATGAGGTGCAACTGCCGGACGGTCGTTGGATACACCGTGTCAGCACCCGCACTGCGGATGGTGGCGTCATTGCGATGGGCTTTGACATCACCGCCAAGCGTAATCAGATCGCCGCCTTGGATGCTGCCAACAGGGATCTGACACAAGTGCTTGCCGACAGGGATCGGGCTAAGCTGAGTTTGAGCGGTATCATCGACGGCGCGGCGGTGGGCACTTGGGAGTTGGTGGTTGACACCAACAAAATTCATGTCGGCGGGCGCTGGGGGGAAATTCTTGGGTTAGAGACTTGCAAGTTGAGCGCTTTGAGCGTGCCAGACTTTATTGACATGCTGCACCCAGACGATCAGCAAAAGCTTTTGCTGGTTAACGATTTCAATCGGGACCCGAACGCTCAGCTTGTCAGCACCGAGTTTCGCATGCGCCACGTTGACGGCCATTGGGTTTGGATTCTGTCGCGCTGCCGGGTGTCAGAGCGTACACCCGATGGGGTGCCGTCGCGGATTTCCGGCGTGCATCTGGACATCAGTGAGCAAAAGCAACTTGAGCAGGATGTTTTTGCCAGCCGGGCGTTTCTTTTGGACGTGATGGATGCCAGCAGTTCGGCGATTGTCGTGCTGGATGGGGCTCATAGGATTTCCTATGTGAATCAAGAAGCAGAACGTATTCTGGGACTGATCTGCAAGGTTGAACCCGGCGAAGATTTCGATATTGCCGCGCTGAAGCTAGAGCACGTTGATGGTACAGCCTTGGCGGAAGATGACTCGCCATTCAAACTCGCGCTGCGGGCGGCTGAGCCGGTGCGCAATATCCAATGCGCGTTTTTGCGACCCGATGGCGCGCGCGGTATTCTGTCGTTTAATGCAGCGCTTTTGGACATGGGCGACCAGCGCTTTGGGGTCGTGTCTTTCTCGGATATCACAGAGAGTCTGGCGGCAACCCAGCGTTTGCAAGATGCGCTGATGCGGGCCGAAGACATGAGCCGGGCGAAATCGACCTTTCTTGCCAATATGAGCCATGAGATTCGCACCCCGCTGAACGGGGTGCTGGGCATGGCCGAGGTACTGGCTGACATTGTCGTGGAACCATTGCAGCGTCAGATGGTTGATACCATTCGCAAGTCGGGTGAAACCTTGCTGACCGTGTTGAATGGAATCCTTGATATGTCGAAGATTGAGGCTGGCAAGATGGTGGTCGAGTCGGTTCCCTTCGTCCCCTTGGAGATGATCCGGCAAGCGGAATCGATCTATGCGATTGCCGCCGAAGAAAAGGGCGTGGCGTTTGAGGTGCTTGCGACCGCAGGGTGCGACAAGCCGCGTTTGAGCGATGCGCATCGCGTCATGCAGGTGCTGAACAATCTGCTGAACAACGCGTTCAAGTTCACCGAGACCGGCAAGGTTACGCTGAAATTCTCGTGTCGGACCGGCAAGCCAGTTCAGATCGAGGTCTCGGACACTGGGATCGGCATGGACGCGTCTCAGGTGTCGCGGGTGTTTGAAAGTTTCGAGCAGGCAGATGGCAGTATGACGCGCAGGTTCGGGGGTACGGGGCTGGGGCTGTCGATTGTCCGCGAACTTGTGACCTTGATGGGCGGGACGATATCGGCGGAAAGCGTGCCGGGGCTTGGCTCGATGTTTCGAATCTCGTTACCGCTGCCCGAGGCGGAAACTGCGCCCGCAACACAGCTAAAGCCGAAAGAAGGCACCTTGCGCGAAGATGCGCTGGCAGGTGTGCGTCTTCTGTGCGCGGATGACAACGCAACCAATCGGCTCGTGTTGTCCGAGATGCTGGTCAGAACGGGTGCGGTGGTGACGCAGGTTGAAAATGGCCGCGAGGCGGTCGAGGTTTGGCGCACGGCGCTGGATCGGGGTGAACCTTTTGCCTTGCTGCTGCTGGATATCACCATGCCGGTGCTGGACGGGATGAGTGCGCTGGCAGAAATCCGCGCCATCGAAGCGTCCTGCGGCTTACACCCGGTTGCAGCCGTTGCTGTGACGGCGCATGCGATGCCGACCCAGATTGCCGATTACCTGATCGGCGGATTTGACAGTCATCTGGCCAAACCGTTCCGGCGCGCTGATCTATTGCACGCGCTGCACAGCCTGCTGCAACTATGACGCCAACTCCTGCAACCTGTAGTTGCCAAGTGGCTGTGAGTCCTGGCAAATAAGCCAATTCACCGTGATTTGGCCATTTTTCTGGCAAGAAATCATGCGAACCGGATATAAGAGGGACACGGTTTGTTTGCTCCAAGTGACGGGTTTATTCCAAATGACAGAAGCTGCATCGCAGACGAAATTCCAAGTCCTGCTGGCCGAGGATGATGTTGTCAATCAAAGCATCGTTCAGGCGTTCCTCTTTGGGGTGAACGTCGAGTTGACGATTGCGTCGGATGGGCGGGAAGCTTTGGAAGCGGCGTTGACCCAACGATTCGATCTGATGATCGTGGATCAGAACATGCCCTTCATCACTGGTGACCGGGTGATCCGTCATTTGCGGGCAGGGCGGTCGATAAATGCCGCCACGCCGGTGATCCGGTTTACCGCCGACGCGAATTTTCAACCGTTTGATCTGAGCACCGTCGCCTCGTCGCTTGAGGTCACCTTGCCGAAACCGCTGAGCAGGCACGCCCTGCTTTCGACGGTTGGCGCGTTGTTGGGTGGCGCGGTGTCTCAGGGCAGCGTTTAGGCCAACATTTGCTTGACAGTGACAGGCCATCGTGAGGACCTGTTCTGAAAGAGTGAATGAAAAGGCTGAATGTGAGCACAGCAGATAACGCAGCAACGGGCACTTCAGGCGCTGGTTTTGGTGACACCGCTGCCGACGAAAGTGCGGCAAGCCAACTGCTTCAAATTGAGGCGCTTCGTATCCTTGAGCAGGGGGTGGTGATCTACGACGCTGATGACAGACATGTCTATTGCAACCAAACTTTCCGCGACTTCTATCCGTTGAGCGCGCCTGCATTTCTGCCGGGTCGTCCATTTCAGGATATTCTGCGCTATTCTATTGCGCAGGGCCAGATTGTTGAGGCCGAGGGCCGGGAAGATGCATGGATTGCCGAGCGGATTGCCAATCGTCGCACCGCCGGGCGAACCTCAGAGCGAACCCTGCTGGATGGGCGTGTTTTGCGTATTGTCGAGCATCCTTTGCCAAATGGCGCACTGATGGAGGTTCATACCGACATCAGCAAGCAATTCCTTGCAGAACAAAAGTACAGCAATCTGATCAACGGCGCCGAGATTTGTTCGTGGGAATGGAATGTCATCACCAGCGAACACCACGTCAACGAATATTGGGCGGCGGTGCTGGGGTATCAGTTGGAAGAACTACGCCCGGTGACGTTTGAGACCTGGCGGGAACGGGTGCATCCTGATGATTTAGAGGGCGCTGAAGCGCTGTTCAACAATCTGTTCCTCGACCCGAATTATCTCTACAAGGCCGAGTATCGGCTGCGCCACAAGGCGGGTCACTGGATCTGGGTGCTTGATACGGGCCGTACGCTTCATCGTGCTGCAAACGGCTCTCCGGCGCTGATTATCGGCGCGCATGTCGATATCAGTGCGCAACGGGCGCGGGAAACCGCGCTGACCGAGGTGAAAGCGGAACTTGAGCGCTCGATTTCCGAACGCACCAAGGTCGAACAGCGTTTGATCGACATTTCGGCGGTCTCGGATGGCTGGCTGTGGGAGATGGATAGCAACCGGCGCTTCGTCTTCGTGTTGGATGGCGCGTATTTCGATGATGGCGGCGTGCCAAAGGAGGGCTTGCTGGGCAAAACGCAGGAGGAGTGGCTGCAAGCCTACCCGGATATGTTGCCGGGTATCGACTGGACTATCATGCTGGCGGCGTTGAACTTAAATCAGCCGTTTCAGGATTTTGTCTATCGTGCGCCAAAATCGACCGATGGTACTGTGCGTTGGCGCCGGATGAGTGGCGCGCCAGTGTTTGACGAGGCGGGCGCGTTCGCAGGCTTTCGCGGTGTCGGTTCTGATGTGACGCAGCTTTATGTGGCCAAGGCCCATGCCGAGGAAGCCAATCGGACCAAATCGAAGTTCTTGGCCAATATGAGCCATGAAATCCGCACCCCGTTGAACGGGGTTCTGGGCATGGCCGAGCTTTTGGAATCATCGCTGGACCAGCCCGACCAAAAGCGCATGATCGGCACGATCCGGCGCTCGGGCGAGGCATTGCTGAACATTCTCAATGATATTCTGGACATGTCCAAGATCGAAGCTGGCAAGATAGAGTTTGAGGCGCTTGCGTTCAGTCCGCTTGATCTGGCCAAACGGATTGAAGATCAGTACGAATTGCGAACCGATGAAAAGGGCTTGGATTTTGAAGTTCTGATCGGGTCCGGCGCGGAGTTGTTGCGCGTGGGCGATCCGCACCGGGTGCAGCAGGTGCTGCACAATCTGGTGAGCAATGCGATCAAATTCACCGATCGCGGTGAGGTGACGGTCAAGATCAGTGGGCGCGATACGATGCCACTGGTGATTGAGGTGCGCGATTCCGGGATCGGAATGACACCGGAGCAAGTGTCGCGCCTGCATGATGAATTCAGCCAAGCCGATAGCTCGGTCACCCGGCGCTTTGGCGGTACGGGTTTGGGCATGGCGATCACCCAGTCATTGGTTGATCGCATGGGTGGCGCGATCACGGTCGATTCTGCCCGCGGGCGTGGCACGACGATCAGTGTTTCACTGCCACTGCCGCTGAGCACTGTTGCGATCGACCGGGTTGCAAAAGCACCGATGGAATCTATTGGCCTTGCGGGGCTGCGTTTGCTGGCGGCTGACGACAACCAAACGAATTGCGCCGTGCTGGAAATGATGCTGTCCCGGCTTGGTGCAGAGGTGGTCACCGTCAACGATGGCGCACAAGCTGTGCAGGCTTGGGAAGCCGGGCGCTTTGACGCCATCTTGTTGGATATTGCGATGCCGGTGATGGATGGACCGACGGCGTTGCGGAAAATCCGCGAGCTTGAAGCGCAGCACGGCCTCTCGCCGATCCCGATCATTGCCGTGACCGCCAATGTGATGGCGCATCAGATCGCGGACTATATCGCTTGGGGATTTGACAGCTGCATCGGCAAGCCGATCAGCTCGGTTGATCTGTCGCTGGCTGTCAGCGCTTTGGTTGGATCGGCGGCAAAACCCAAGCCATAGGATAGGCTTGGGTTGCGATTTAGTCGTCGAGCAGGGATTCCACTTCCACCAGAAGCGCTTCTAGCATCGGATCGACGATCAGCCGAAAATATTCAAGATCGGCACATTTTGACAGATTTTCCGTGATGGCACGATCCAAGACACCCGCGAGCTGTCCGGTTCTGAAAAACCCCAGCGTCGCCCCCACGCCAGAGATCTTGTGGGCAATATCGGCGATCTTCGCCATCTCATCCTGTGGATTTTCGCCATGCTGAACAAGCTTGCGATAGGCTTCAAGGGCCATGATGCGTTCAACAATCAAGCCGCGAAACATCGCGCGGGCGGGCTCTAACACCGCCGTCATGTCATTGGCTCCACTGCCCGCCGCTGCGCCAAAATGCTGCAATCCGGTCATGCGGCGCTCCACCATGATTTGAGTTTTCCGTCTTGGCGTGACTGGGCAAGGTTCACCGCGTGGTCAAGGATGCTTGTGGGATTGAACAGGCCAAAGAACGAGGTGCGCGCCAGATCTCCGACTTTGATCTGCGGCAAGGGAAGACGATCTGCCGCATAAAAGCTGGCGAAATCTTCGATGCCCGACTGTATCATCGCCTCTAATTCAGTCCATTCGGTCGAGGGATTGTGCGACAAGACAGCAACGAAATTACCGGCCCCTGCGTAGGCGATCATCATCTGTTCGGACTTCACCGCATCACTGATGGCCGAGGCGACATCGCCCAGCATGTTCACAAAACCCAAGGGCGAGGATTTTTTGTAGAACAAATGCGCGTTCTTCACCGAAATCCCAAAGGCTGCGGTTGAATACATCCGCTTGTTTCCCAGCATCAGCAGGTAGTTTTCAAGCGCAAGGTATTCGACGCCACGCTCAAATCCGGGGATCGGGAACGGGGTGTCAAAATCCACGTCGATGGCGATGATGTCATTGCGCTGGTCAAACTTCTTTTCGAGCGAAGCCGTGATGCTGCGTTCTTTCAACAAACGATCTGCCATGCCGATGCGGGCTTTCAGGTCGATCGGGTCAAGCGGCTTGGTGATGTAATCGGTCGCCCCGGCAGCAAACGCATCATCAATGAAGCGTTTTCCGGTCATTGCCGTGATCATGACGATGGGCGTGCGCCGATAGGCGGGCAAGTTGCGCACATGATTGCACAGTTGCACCCCGCTCATGCCTGGCATCTGGATATCCAGCAGAAGGCAGTCAAACGCCTCCTCGGCTTCAGCCAGTTTTAACAAGGCTTCATCGCCCGAGCGCGCGATGGTCACATCGGTTTTGCCCTGAGCGTGAAGCATCGGAAGCAAGACCCCCAGAAAGACCGGATCATCGTCTACCGCAAGGATCTTCATTATCATGCCTCTCGCCTGATGCGCCTTCTGATTGCATAGTATTTGCATGGCACTTTTCTAAATCTTATTGAAAAGTCTAAGGTCAGATTTTGTCAAATATCGGGCAAATCGTTAACCGTACTGGTTTTGTTGCGAAATAATATCGCCGTTTGGTTGTGTTGTCCACCGTGCGGGATGGGCAGATGGGCGGTGCGCCAGCCAGCGGAACCTAGCAGAAGCGAAGCGCTGGGCCGTGCGATAGGCGTTGTGTTTCGGCGCTGGCCCGCTGATTGCGACAGCGATCCAACCCGCCGCAGTCATGGTTCTTGCGGTAGCAAGTCACAGCAGTAAGCCACCGATTTGATAGCTGATTCCGTATATAGCGGTTCCCAAAAGCCGACCCGCCACATGCGCTGTGTAGCAAAAAGCCAACCTCCATCGACGCTCTGCCGGAACATCCGAAGGCGAGGGTCGCGTAGGAATGTACAGTGGAATTCACGGCAAAGACGAGGCCGAACAGCAACAACCCCGGCGCGAGCATAAGCGTGAACCAGAGCGTGGGGGTGTGGGAAAGGGGTGTTAGCAGCGCGGCCCAGCGTATCGCTTTGGCGATGACAGCCGATTCCAACTCGCCTTTGACTTTTAATACCTGCATCAGGAAGGCTCGGACCGCACCTTAAGCGACGGTCCAGAGCGCTATCAAGCCTCAATGGCATTGAAGATCGCGTCCGTGATGTCAAGGCGGTTGCGCCCGGCTTCGATGACACGCTGGCTAACCCGTGCCGATACTTGATCCAGCCGCAGGGTGGGCTTGACATCTCTTGGGCTACTGCTTAACGTGTTAATAATAATGAGGGAGCTTGATGTGCCGCATCTGACTATCGAGTATTCCGCCAATCTCGACGGTAAGGTCGATATGGCTGGGCTCTGCCGAGCGCTTCATGCTGCGATTTTGGCGAGTGGTTTGTTTGAATTGGGCGCGATCCGGGTCCGGGCTTTGCGCTGCGCGGATTATGTGGTGGCGGATTTGTTGACGGAAAACGCCTTCGCCGATCTGCGGCTGCGGATTGGGGCGGGGCGCAACGCGGCGGACAAGGCGCTGGCGGGCGAGATGGCAGTCTCAACCGGTCGTCGCAACACTTTCAGTTTCTTTGGCTTTCAGGAATTTGTCCAGCGCCTCTGCGGGGGTTTTCCAGCCGAGGGTTTTGCGTGGACGTCCGTTCAATGTTGCG